>JAZQFO010000022.1:0-7509 GCA_045539535.1 Acetatifactor sp. | reverse complement strand
CCAAGGAGCCGGATAAGATTCAGTATGTGATTGCCAACTGTGCGGAGTGCGAGCCCTATCTGACCAGTGATTACCGCAGAATGATGGAGGAGCCGGAGAAGTTAATCGGTGGCTTGAAGATTATTTTAAAGCTTTTTGATGGTGCACAGGGTATTTTGGCAGTGGAGGATAATAAGCCTGACTGTATTGCCAAATTAAAGGAACTGACAGCGGGTGAACCTCGTATCAGTGTAAAAGAGCTTAAGACCAAGTATCCTCAGGGTGGTGAGCGTCTTCTTATCTATGCGGTGACCGGACGTCAGATTAATTCCAAAATGCTTCCTGCAGATGCAGGCTGTGTGGTAAATAACGTGGATACCATGGTGGCAATTTATCGTGCGATTACGGAGGGACGTCCTTTGATGGAGCGTATCGTAACCATGACAGGTGATGCTATGAAGGATCCCTGCAACTATCGTGTACGTATCGGTATGAGCTATGAGGAGCTTTTAGAGATTGAAGGTGGCTACAGAGTACAGCCCGAAAAAGTAATCTGCGGCGGCCCCATGATGGGTAATGCCTTGTTTGATTTGAAGATTCCTGTGACCAAGACTTCCACGGCGCTTCTGGCATTCTCTAAGGACGAGGCTTCTGCATACGAGCCCGGTCCCTGTATTAATTGCGGCAGATGTATGGAGGTGTGCCCCGGCAGAGTGATTCCCAGTAAGCTTGCTTCCTATGCGGAGCATTACGATGAGGAAAGCTTTTTGGCCTGCGGTGGTATGGAGTGCTGCGAGTGCGGATGTTGTAGTTTTGTATGTCTGGCCAAGCGTCCCCTGACTCAGCAGATTAAGTCTATGCGTAAGATTCAGCTTGCGAAACGTAAAAAATAGGAGAGGCATCATGAGTGAACAAAAGAAGATGTTAAAGGTTTCATCCAATCCCCATATCCGCTCCACGCTTACCACGTCACAGATTATGTTGGCTGTGGTAATTGCGCTTCTTCCCGCTGCGGGATATGGTATTTATAATTTTGGCCCCAGAGCATTGGCTGTGATTGCAGTAACTGTTTTAAGTACAGTGCTCACGGAATTTTTGTACGGATTATTTATGAAAAAAAACACTGTAACAGATATGTCCGCAGTGGTAACAGGTTTGCTTCTGGCATTGAATCTGCCGGTTATGTTGCCTCTTTGGATGGCGGCATTGGGCGGTGTATTTGCCATTTTGGTTGTAAAAATGTTGTTCGGCGGTTTGGGACAGAATTTCATGAACCCTGCTTTGGCAGCTCGTTGCTTTCTGTTGATTTCCTTTCCCAAGGAGATGGCAGACTTTACCACGGAAGCGGTAAGCTTAGGTTCCCTGACCTGGGATGCTTATACAGGAGCAACACCTCTTGCGGCATTGAAAGCAGGAGAGAGTGTAAATGTGATGGATATGATCGTGGGTAATGTGGGTGGTACCATTGGTGAGACTTCTGTGATTGCTTTGGTAGCCGGCGCATGCTTTTTGCTCCTTTTGGGCGTGATTGATTTGCGTGTGCCCGGAAGCTATATTGTGAGCTTTGTGATTTTTGTGGGTCTGTTTGGCGGCAGAGGCTTTGATCCTGCATATCTGTCAGCACAGCTCTCCGGCGGTGGTCTGATGCTGGGTGCCTTCTTTATGGCTACGGATTATGTAACCAGACCCATTACAGTAAAGGGACAGTACATTTATGGTATTTTCTTAGGCGTTATGACCGGTATTTTCCGTATTTTCGGACCTGGTGCAGAGGGCGTTTCCTATGCGATTATCATCGGCAACCTTTTAGTGCCTATTATTGAGAAATTTACCCGTCCCGCACCTTTTGGATGCAAGAAGGGAGGTGCGGCATAATGGCAGATAAGGCAGTAAACAAGGCAGTGGAGAAGGATGGTTCCGACGTAACGGTAATGCTGAAGGAAGCGGCTATTTTGTTTGCCATTACACTTTTGTCTGGACTTCTTTTGGGATTTGTTTATGATTTGACTAAGGAGCCTATTCGTATACAGCAGGAGAAGGCAGTACAGGAGGCTTGCATGGCAGTGTTCCCCGGTTCAGAAGAGCTGGGTATGACCTTTGATTTGTTAAAATATGAGCCGGAGGAAGCTTTGACAGCAGAGCTTTTGGCAAATGGTGTGGAAATTGGTTCTGTATATAAGGCAGTTGACAATACCGGTGCTCTGTATGGCTATGTGGTGCAGTCTACCACTTCTGAGGGCTATGCCGGAGATATTGTGCTTTACGTGGGTGTGAAGGCAGATGCTACCGTAAGTGGTGTGTCTATCTTAGATATCAGCGAGACAGCAGGTCTTGGAATGGAGGCGCCGAATGTGTTGGTGCCCCAGTTTGCGGATAAAGCAGTTTCAGGATTTACCTATACGAAGACCGGAAGCCGCTCCGAGTCAGAAATCGATGCCATTAGTGGTGCGACCATAACTACAGATGCAGTTGTGGATGCAGTAAACGGCGGTATTAAGACTGCACAGAATCTGTTACAGGGAGGTGGCGAGAATGAGTAAGTTAACACCGGATACACCTGTAGAAAGACTTTATAATGGTTTGATTAAAGAGAATCCTACCTTTGTATTGATGCTGGGTATGTGTCCCACTTTGGCGGTAACCACATCTGCCATCAATGGTCTGGGTATGGGTCTTACCACGGCAGCAGTACTTATGCTGAGCAACCTGATTATTTCCTGTATGCGGAAAATCATTCCTGCCAAGGTGCGTATTCCTGCCTTTATTGTAATTATTGCTACATTTGTAACAGTAATTGAACTTTTGTTGGAGGCATATATTCCCTTCCTGAATAAGGCATTGGGTGTGTACATCCCTCTAATTGTAGTTAACTGTATCATTTTGGGAAGAGCGGAGAGCTATGCATCCTCTCACAAGCCCATTGCATCTTTGTTTGACGGTCTGGGCATGGGTCTTGGTTTCTCCTTTGCATTGACCTGTATTGGTGCGGTGAGAGAAATTTTAGGTTCAGGAAGTGTGTTTGGTTTTGAGATTCCCGGTTTTACGCCTATCCGTATCTTTGGGCAGGCACCCGGTGCGTTCTTTGTACTGGCGGCTCTTACGGCGCTACAGAATGTACTGAAGAATAGAAATTCCGGTAAAAAGGATAAGGCATCGAAGGAACTTCCCGCAGGCTGTAGCCAAGACTGTGCAACATGTGGTGTAAGCGGCTGTTCTTCTCATGGCAGATTTTTTGATGCGGATGCCAAGGGAAGTATCGAAGAGCAGGCGAAACGGGCTGCCAAAGAGACTAAGACTACAGCAGCAGATGAGCCGCTGGATATTATTGAATTGGAAGAGGAGGGCAAATAAATGGATAGCGTTAAAGAGTTATTTGTGATTTTGGTTGGCTCCTCCTTGGTTAGCAATGTGGTCCTGAGTCAGTTCCTTGGATTGTGTCCTTTCCTAGGTGTATCCAAGAAGATTAAGACCGCAGCAGGTATGGGTACGGCGGTAATCTTTGTTATCACTTTAGCAAGTGCAGTGGCCGGCGTGATTTATAAGTATGTGCTGCAGCCTTTTGAAATTGAGTATCTGCAGACCATTGTATTCATTTTGGTGATTGCTGCGCTGGTACAGTTTGTGGAGATGTTTTTACGTAAATGTATGCACTCTCTGTATGAGTCCTTGGGTGTGTATCTGCCTCTAATTACTACCAACTGTGCAGTGCTGGGTGTGGCACTTACCAATGTGCAGAAGGAGTACGGTATTTTGGTAGGAACCTTGAATGGTTTTGCAACAGCCCTTGGTTTTACCATTTCCATTGTAATTCTTGCAGGTCTTCGTGAGAAGATGGAGTACAATGACGTTCCCAAGGCGTTTCAGGGAATGCCCACGGTTCTTTTGACTGCAGGACTTATGGCAATCGCTTTCTGCGGTTTTGCCGGATTTTTATAGTGGGAGGTGCCGAAGATGAATGTAATGGGAATTCTTGTGGCAGCCACAGTGGTAGGTCTTGTGGGTATTTTTGTAGGCCTGTTTTTGGGTGTTGCAGGATTGAAATTTAAAGTAGAAGTAGACGAGAAGGAAGAGGCTGTTTTGGCAGCGCTTCCCGGCAATAACTGTGGCGGTTGCGGATTTGCAGGATGTTCCGGTCTGGCAGCGGCCATTGCCAAGGGCGAGGCGCCTGTAAATGCCTGTCCTGTAGGCGGCGAGCCTGTGGGTAATAAAATTGCAGAAATTATGGGTGTAGAGTCCGAAAACAGCGAGAAGATGGTGGCATTTGTACACTGTCAGGGCGACTGTGACAAGGCCGGTCAGGATTATGACTACAGCGGTGTAGAGGATTGTCAGATGATGAGCTTTGTGCCCGGTGGTGGTCCCAAGTCCTGTAACAGCGGCTGTATGGGATACGGAAGCTGTGTAAAAGCATGTCCTTTTGATGCCATTCATGTGGTAAATGGTGTGGCTGTGGTGGACAAGGAGAAATGTAAGGCTTGCGGCAAGTGTATTGCGGTTTGTCCCAAGAATCTGATTTCCCTGATTCCCTACAGTGCCAAGACAGAGGTTGCATGTAAGTCCACCGACAAGGGACCTGTAACCATGAAGGCCTGCTCTGTAGGCTGTATCGGTTGTGGAATCTGTGTGAAGAATTGTCCTTCGGAAGCCATCACAGTCAGCGATTTCCATGCAAGTATTGACCAGTCCAAATGTACCGGTTGCGGTGTCTGTGTGGAGAAGTGTCCTAAGAAGGCGATTGTGCAGTTATAAAAAATATGCTATGATAACGGCAAAAAGGAGGTGTACCGATGCGGCTGCCTGATGATTATTATGAAGAGAATACAGGGGGACTTACCCCTACCGTACTGTCTGCAGTCGTTGCGGTAACCCTTTTTGTGGCTGCGATTTTGGTTATGGTGCTTGTGATGAACCAGCGAAAGGAGACGAAACCGGCTGTAGGAGAAACGGTTGAGGCTACTGTAGAAAGTGCAGGCACAGAAAGCTATCCTGACACGGATTCCCTTTTGACGGGGAGTACGTTATCACCTGATGATCTGGATTTCTGGGACAAATATCCCAAGGAAACCCAGAGCACTAAGGAGAGTGAAGCTTCTTCGGAGAGTGCCTCCAAGGAAGCTGAGGTTGTGGTGGAAAATGATCCTTCCACCGATGGAAAGCATACCTTGGTTATCAACCGGGACGGCAAGGAGGAATGGGTGTTAATCAGCCCGTATTTGCCTAAACATGAGTATGATTTTACCAAGTTGGTTTGCCAGTCTGATTTGATGAAGTATTATGAGGACGGTAGACAGGTTTCTTATGTGGGTGCTGAGATTTCCAAGTATCAGGATTATGTGGATTATGTCAAGCTGAAAAAAGCAGGAATTGATTATGTGATGATTCGTGTGGGAGCCAGAGGCTACGGAAGCGGCCAGCTGGTGGAGGATGAGAAGTTTTCGGATAATATTAAGCGTGCTACGGATGCAGGTTTGCAGGTAGGCGTATATTTCAGTTCTCAGGCCATTACCGTTGAGGAGGCTGTGGAAGAGGCTCAGTTTGTTATTGAGAAATTAGACGGTTATAAGTTGACCTATCCGGTTGCCTTTGACATGGGGTTCGTGGATAATGACACGGCCCGTATAGAAGACTTGACCAAGGCCGAGCGCACGGAGATTACCAAGACCTTTTTGGATACGGTTTCTGCAGAAGGCTATAAGACCATGATTTATGCAGATAAAGAGTGGTTAATCAAAGAAATCGATATGTCCAAACTTACTGCCTATGATGTGTGGCTTGAACAGCATCAGGACGTACCGGACCACCCTTACCGTTTTACCATGTGGAATTACACGGATGCAGGTACGGTGGACGGCATTGTGGGATATACCGATTTGAGTATCAGCTTTATTGATTATTCGGAGAAGTAGCCGGTTTATAGTGAACTATGCGGGGCGAAATCTCCAGTTTGGTGTAGATATCTGCATAGCGGCTGGGGGAAATGCCTTCCACGTAGTTGGGAGTGTAATTTTTGCGGATGCCGTTTTTGTGTAAGATGTCAATGGCCTTGTTGTAGGCGATGGCAGCTTCTTCCTCGGTGGCATATCGTCCCACCAGATTTTCTCCATAGATATGAATGCGGACAGTATAAATGTACTGTCCGTTTTTTTGTGTGCGACGGACGCCGTGATAGGTGTTCATGATTTCTAGATTTTCACGGCGAAAATCCGTAGGGTCTCCATTGATAAAGCAAAAGTCCTTACCCTCCACCGCGTAGTTTTTGATACCGTAGCGGGAAGCCAGATTGACCTGCATGCCGTAGTCTGCTACGAAATAATGATTGCCTCTGCACATGATTTTGTGAGAGGAGTAGTAGAACAAATCGTCCAGATCAAATTTGAGAATATGGGTAGGGCTTAAATAATAATAAAACAGCTTCTGGCCCATGTAGATGGGTTTGCCAAAGTAGATACCATTGTCACGAAAATTTAACAGGCAGACCCATTTTTCGAAGGACAGAGGAGATGTAACGTGGTAGTCCATCAAATCAACAGAGGTATCATTTAGCAGACGCTGGCCCTCCAAGTAGGCTGTATGTGCCTCGGTGGGGGTATCGTAACTGCCCAGACTGATGTGTTTTCTGCGGTAGGTCAGGGACGCACGAAAATAAGGCGTTCCATCCTTTTTAGTTGCGGGACAGACACCTTCCGGGGTATTATTCTGTTGTTTGTTGTCTGCATTTGTCGTATTATTCATAGATTTAGTATATCATCATTCATAAAGAAAAGGCAAGCCGCATACATATCTATAACGGAGGAAAACAATATGTATAAAAAAGCATTGAGCGGCTTGCTTGTATTGCAGCTGATTTTTATGTTTGGTTCCCTTTGTGTAAACGGCATCTCACAAAACAGACAGGCTGCAGTACCGGTCAGTCAGATAAAGCTGGACGAAAGAGTGTTGGCTGAGGAACGCACCAGTACCATGGGCATTGTTAATACGGCTGTTTCCGGGCAAAGAGTGGTGGACGTGCAGGTTTTAGAGCGCAGCTATTGCCATATTCTCAGTGATGAGGACTTGGAGATGCTGCTTCGGATTGTGGAGGCTGAGGCAGGCAATCAGGACGAGGAGGGAAAACTTTTAGTGGCTAATGTGGTGCTAAATCGGGTGGAAAGTGAGAAATTTCCGGATACGGTGACAGAGGTGGTGCTGCAAAAAGAAAACGGTGTATGTCAGTTTTCACCGGTATCCAACCGGACTCTTTGGACTGTTAAGGTTAGCGAGGAGACAGAATGTGCAGTGGAGCGGGCCCTGATGGGAGAGGATATTTCCGATGGTGCGCTGTATTTTGCGGCCAGGGAATACGCAGACAGTGATAAAATGAAGTGGTTTGACAATCACCTGACGTTTTTATTCAAACATGGAGGGCACGAATTTTTTAAGTAAACTGGCACAAATTAAAAGCATGCAGAATATTGCATAGGTATGAAAAATATGGTATAATACCGAAGATTATGGAGAGATATGTGCAAAATCCGCATAGGATACGCATAT
>JAZQFO010000021.1:0-10491 GCA_045539535.1 Acetatifactor sp. | reverse complement strand
CCGTTTAATTTTAATTGAAACATTTTCGGTGAAGTATTTTCCATTAAAAGCTTAAAATCGAAATTTGGGGCTTACAGAGCGTTGTCTATTTAAGACATCTTCATCATCTCTGCTTCCGTCTCTTGGGCAAGCAATAACAATGTCTGTGCCACCTCAGGATACTTACTACCAATCTCCTCAAATACCTTATCCGTGAATACCTTCATGGCGGTATGCACCGCTCCCTGTTCCTTCCTCGCTGCCAACTTCAGCTTCTCATTATTGACCTGGGCATTCTGCAGACTTGCAATACTCTTGGCAATCTTAGCCCTCTCATCCGCATCCATGGAGTCATCCACAATAGCTTCCATAATCAGCTGGCTGGCAAGCAGGTTATTGGCTTCATGGAGCTCCGTTGCCGGACGATCCACGCCATCCTCCGCCAATACCTTTGCAAACTCCTTTGCCACCCGAACGGACTCGAAGCGGTTTAAGAACTTCCTACCATAACGACCCACGCTGGAGAAATGCACATCATATCCCTGCTCCTTTAAATAACCAGAGATATTCTCATAGGTTTCGCCCTCAACCAGACGATTCTCGACTTCCCTTTTAACGCCCTCCGGCAGACTATCAATCTTGCCGTGGCTTCTGTTTCTCTGTTCCATGATGCACTCCTAATCTGCAGCAATGCCGGACATATCTGCATTACCCTCCAGTACATCCATTCCCAAGGATGTAATTTTGACAATAGCCCGATTGATACCAAGACGAACATTATCAATCCGATCAACCTTCACCAGATTCTTTCCCTCCAGGTAAGCCACCTGCTTGGAAACCTCATCCTCATTCAGATGGATTCCAAGTTTTCTAAGACCAGCGCGAATCACCTGCTCTGATGCTCCCTGAGCACCTACCGTGTCGCACATCTTCAGAATCTCATTACGGATCATTTCTTTTTCAGCTAATTCAACCATACTACTCATCCATCAACACTCCTATGTCTTCTATATCTCCCTCTGCCAGATTGACTCCAGCGGGCGTTAACCAAATCAGTCCGTCTACAAATTCCTTTGCCGGTTCTACATGTATGTAGCGTTTTCCTTCTCCTCCAAGGTAATAAATTGCCTTTTTAAGCTCCTCATCGTTCACATGTCCTTTGACACGCAAGGAGGAACGCAGTACCGCAATCTTGATATCCATTCCATAATAGCGATACAGAAGATCAATTAAATTCCCTCTGAGCACCTTCGCTTCATTCACGATCATAATGTCTGCCATTTACTCTGCCCTCAATCTTCTCCAGTCGTTCATTTACCTTTGCAAGAGACTGGTCAATGTTACTCATGGAACGCGTAATCGTCTCCATACTCTGTACCATACGCTCCATATTTCCCATCAGGATAGACTCCCTCTTCTCTGATTCCTTTCGGATAAGAGCCTCTCTGTTCTCAGCCTCCTGACGGATAAGTTCTTCTCTCCGGCAACTCTCATCCATCAGCTGTTTCTCGCGTTGCGCAATAACCTCATTGGTCTGCTCAATCTTCTTTTGCGCATCATCATATGCCTGCTTAATACGGTCATCGTCGCTTTTGGCTTTTGATAGGAAGTAATAGATAAACACAATTAATAACACCGGTGTTATTCCAATATCCACGATAGTACGAATTGTCTCAATACCATTCATATCCGCAGAGACTGCCCCCACAGCAGCTGTAGCGTTTGCCATTGTATTGATTCCTATTGCTCCCAACACAAATCCCATCTTAACCCTCCACCATTTCTTTGACGTCACGATTATCCCCCTCCGCAGGTAAGGTTTTCCGATAATCTGCCTTAACCTTGGGCAGTAACTCCTCAATCTTTTCCCGGATAAACGTTTCTGTATCATCTAACGCCTCATCCAGACAATCTTTAACTCCATCTCCCAAAAGATTAATTATTTTATAGTACGCCTCCGAACTTAACAGTTCCAACTCTGTAATCTGTGCTTCTCCGGCTTTTACAGCCTTTCTAAGTTGGAAAGCCTTTTGAGCCTCGATTTCTGAGACTACCGAATAAGTAACCGCATTCAATATCGTAAGTGCAAATTGAAAGGCAGCCGCCTTAGCTTTGTTACCACTGGCTTCTGCTTCCTGCTGTGCCTTGGTCAGCTTCTGTGCAGCCAACAATTTACATCTGGATATTACCTGCGCCACCACATACAACACCACTGCAATAACCATTCCCAAAAGAATCTTATAAACTCCCTGCATAACTACTTCCATAACGTTTCCTCCTCTTGCATAAAAAAATAGCCTTAACAAGATTTCTCCTGTTAAGACTATTCTAATATACGTCAACATTATTGTACTTTGTATCTTACAGTTTTTCATGGAATCAATCATTAGGCTCCCGGCTTACTCTGAGGCACCGCCTCCGGCATCCAGTCAACCAGACTCTGTTGTCCAGGAATATTCACCTTGGCTTCCTTCTTGGCCGCTCCCTTCATCAGCATATCACGGAGCACGTTGTACACGGTACTCTCTGACAGATCATACTTTCCTGCCAGCTCCTTGATGTTAGTTCCATTATATTCCTGGCGAATCAATCCAAATATCTTCAGCTTTACCAGCTCACGTTTCTGTGGTACATAAATGCTGGTACCACCAAAATGCTCACTCAGCCGAAGAAGATTATCCATGCCAAGGACCTCTGCGAACTCTTGATGCTGCTCCTGCAAATCCTCCACCCGGAGACTCTTTAGCAGCTCCCTCTCGTTTACCATTTTATACCACCTCACTTTCTCTGTAAAGTGAAAAATTTATTTCTCCGCATCAGCAAAAGAAAATATATGAGCCCCCTTCTCAACTCCGTCCTCATCTTTTCCTGTGATAACTACCGTTCCGCCTTTTGGAATGCCAAACAGACCATATGCCGCCCAATTGCACCCCGACGAATCCGCTTCTTTGGGTGAACCTTTTCCAATATACCTTCCAATACATTCCTCATAAGCACAATTTGGATCCTTTGCTCCTGCTGCCTCGAATTCTTCTACCGCAGCTACGTGACCACACATAGGACACACAAATCTCCATTTCCTAATATCGGAACCAAATCTTCTCTCACCTTCTGCTTTCCATTCTTCAAGACTTTCATAAAAAGGAACTGTTCCCTCTTCAAATGTCATGCTTCTACTTTTTCCAATCCTTATCATTCTCATAGCTTATTCCTCCAAGTTTCAAGATTTATTTTATGTAGTAGACTGATGCCTTTTCTTCATATCCTTCAAGGCCTCTATCACCTCGCTGGCTTTCTTCACAGTCAGCCAATTATAGCTCTCCGTCTGAAATTTGGATTTAAGTAGCTTTTCCAGTCTGGCAATATCCGGTTTCCCATCAGGAAGCACCCAACCAATATTTTTAAGCAGACTCTCTATAAAACGTCTCTGCTTGGGAGTTGCCATTCCCTTGGGTGTCACCATCCCCTGAAGCTTGTCGATTACCTTAATTGCTTCCGGCACCGTAAGATACCGGATACTACATCGCTTTGTCTCTGCCAGCACAAGTGCATGAAGGAGCTCCTCATCCAGCCCCAGCTCATTTGCCAATGCATGTATTTTGGCTATCTGCTTATAGGTTATCGGTGCATCCATCCTATCCCTCCTTCGCAAGCTCCACGGCCTTAGTCTCATACCAGAAGGTATCCTCCACCTTCAGAGAACCACCTACCTTTAAAATATCTTCCTCCGGATATGTCTTCAATACATCCTTGTTGACCGACTCCTTAATCGTAATGCAATTATCCATACCATTCTTACGCAGATTATTAATCACGCCCTGCAGAGCCTTCGGCAACTGCAGCTTGGTAGACTTACGAAATCCTACCTTGCCGAAAGTCAGATCCCTGCTCTTACCGGAAAGCTCATCTCTCTTGTCTGAAGTATACTCTTTAATCAAAAGCTCCTGCTCCTTGATCTTGTCCTTATACTCCTTGATCTTAGTCTCATGAACTTCCTTAATCGCATCAATCTGCATATTCATGCTTGACTCAACAATAGTAATTTCATTCTGTGCCTCTGCAATGATACGAAGTGAATCATTTACTTCATCCCATGTCTTCAATCTAGGGGTTTCAATTCTTGTTCTGCCCATTTTCTTACCTTTTCCTTTCCATTGCTGCTATTTTTGCTGCTTCAGGAGACAAATAGACATTGCTCATAGCAATCCTTCTCTCTGGCGATTGAGACTCGTCCTCTGCGATCAAAACATAAGAGCCAAATTGTGTATTCAGGAACCCAGTTACAATCATAGGAATTACTTCATTTCCATAAAGTTCATATACAGTGTCTCCTATGGAGCATGGAAACTCTAACTTACACGGCTGATTCCTGTGCACCGGAATCCGGGCCGTGTAATAGGGTGCCCTACGAAAGGACGACATATCAGCATCCCCTCTTATCATGCTTTCATACACTTTTTGCTTACTGAATCGCTCTCTTTTGCTCATATCTGCCTCCCCACTCTGCATTTTACGGGCTTGTGACCGTCTTCGGCTGCATTAAGGAGCCCCGAAGGGCTCGTAGTTCCTATTAAAATCTGATACCGCACCTAAAAATACTGCGTCGTGCTTTTCTCCGGGCCAGCTCCGATTGCAGCTGCAGCGTGGAATATGCTGCCAATGGATTCCTGGCTTCTTCAGAAGCTTGTCTGTCATTGATTGCCTGAATATCTTTTACTACATCTCCGCTATATTGCTTTTCTGCCACTTTGATCTCCTCCTTAATTTGCCAACAAGTCCCTCTCCAGTGCCTCAAAATCAATATCCTGCTTCTGCGCAAGTTGAAAAGCATTCTTCCGGTGTTCCCGGTTACTCTCCTGATCACGCTGCAGGTTCCGCATAATTCCCAGTGTATAATTCTCCTTATAACTGGGATACCGGCTAATATGTATCTCCAGCGCCTGACGAACTACTTTTTCATCAAACTGCTCCCACTGAGCTTCCGTCTTTTCGATTACTGACGGAGAGATGCGCCCGGATGACCGGGTCCTGCGTATCGTCCGCCAGTAATTCTCCTTAAGTTCTGCTGATATAGCCACCTCGCACCTCCTACGCAATGTTCATGTCCTGTACCACCTTGGACAAGTTTTGGGCAGTCAACTCCTCGAACACGCCAATTGTATTAATGAACGCATTGACCGCTCCGCGGATACCATAATTAGTTCTGCTGATACGATACAAAAGCTCCAGCGTGGGCTCATCCAGGTTATACCCTCCAAAAATATTACAGATATCATTCTTGGAATTGGTTTCCACTGTAACCATCTTTCTCATACTAATTCGAGAATACAACTGAGCAAACTCTGACTTATGGCTCCCCACCAGCTTGGTATAAATAGTTTCGTTACCCACAAAACACACCCCAACCTTGGCTGCATCACATATACTGCGCAGATGCTCAATGGCACGAATGGTCAGATGCTGTGCTTCATCAACAATAATGACTCTGCCGGATCCTCGAAGCTTCTCAATAATCTCTCTGGTAATCTTTCGATCCGTCCGTTCACGAATTCCTAAAGCCTCTGCAAGGAGCTCATTAACACCTGTTAAAGATGCATATGTAGGCATGATGGTAATTCCTATTGCCAGCTGATTCTCCTTCAAGTACTGATTCACTGCCGTGGACTTTCCCACCCCGGCATCTCCATAGGCTACACTGACCACGCCCCTCATATGGGCAATTCCAATGGCCTGCATCACCAATCTGGTTACGGTAGTCTCTGCAAAATCCGGTGCCTGCGGTGCCAGCACTTTCTTCTGGTGCAGCTCCATAACCTCTGCCACCTTCTTGGTAATGCTCTCCGGATTCGGATACTTACCGGATAAATAAGAACTCAACCCGCCTCCACTGATATCCAGAACCTTTGCCATAGCCGTCTGGCTAAGTTGCTTGCGAGCCATATAGTCTTTGACCCAGCTAACAGCCTCCTCATATGTTACTTTTACTATATCTTCCATATCCTACATCCTTTCTGTCTCTTGTTTTTCCCGCATTCTCGCAATAAAAGCGGAATAATCTACCGTTTGCTCCATTTCTCCGCCAACCACCTGTGCCAGCTCCTTGGGCTCCTCGAATCGGATAGGCGTGATAAACTCCGGCACAAGGTTCTCACCTGCTGCCATGTTCTGCTCTGCCTGCCACATAACAAGCTCCAGCGCATTGTCCGCCTGAACACCTTTCTGCTTTTTCCAGTTACGGACCATCTTGTCAAACTCACGCAACTCCTTCATGCGCTCCTTAACCTCTTCTTTCGAAGCATAATAGCTAAGCTTACCCTGCTGCTGTGCCAGACACAGGAAACGGTCCTGCTCATCATAGACACGGACTTCTTTCAAATCATCCGGATTAAAGCGGAAATAGACCTTTTTACCAATGTGATGGAACAAAAGCTCCGCTGAGTTGAAGAAAATCTTTGTGTCATACAAGGGCAGTGCCACACCTTCACGCTGTACAGTAACCGGCTTGCTGTTACGCAGTAGCATCAGATTCAGCTGCTCCCTGGTTGCAACACGCTTTTCGACCAGATTGGCAGCATAGACCTCATTTCTGATCTTGCCATTCATGCCGATACCATCTGACTTACTGTAATTGAAGATTCCCTCAATATACTTGTCCACATACCGCACAAAATCCTCAATAGGTGTGAAGTTCTTCGCATACTTTCCAGTCTTCTTAAGTCGCTCCGGACGTTCTGCTGTGGTGCCACCGGTATAACCATCAAACAATCTGGAGAAGCATTCCTTCACTTCCCGGAAAGCTCTCTCAATAATCTTGGCTCTCGCATTTTGCACCAGAGCTGTACGGAACTCAATCTGCATATTCTCTAATATGGTGGGTGCCTCATGTCCCCAGTCTGCTGATTTACGGTGTCCTCTGCCGCCAATATCATGGGTCAGAAACTCTCGACCATTATCAGCCAGGATTCGCTTCGGGATTCCATACCGCTCAATTCCACGGCGCAGGGCGTACAGAGTAGCCTGAGAATTTGGATTATTTGTCACATACCAGCCCACCATCTTACGGCTCCGTACATCTAAGAATCCGGTGAGGTATACTCTGATGGGCTTTACAGCTTCCCCATCATCCACAAAAATATCAAAGGTATGGTTATCGCAGACCCAGATATCATTACTCTGCAGATCATCATAGTACCTAGAGATATACATACCACACTGGTCCTGATAAGCTTTCTTACCCTCTCGCTCATACTTCAGTACCGGAGCCGGTATCCTTTCCATGATTGCCCTGGCAAAGGTGGAATTGCTGGCAAGCGGCGGAATCTCTATCTCATGCTTCCTGAAATAGATCTCCGTAAGCCTCATACACTCGGCCACAGTCTTCCTGGATTGATCCAAGTAATAATATTCAAACACATTCCACACTTCATCCGGAATCGCTTTTTTGTGATGATTGTGCTTACCTCGCATGTCTACAAGACCGCCGGGACCCTGCTGCTTTAAGAGCCTTTTCTGCCGATACAGTTTCTGCCGATCTACTTTTAAAGTCGGATACCGCTCCTGCAGGAGAGTTGCAAATTCCATATCTGCTTCTGCCTTAGGTCCCTCGTATCCGCAGCGGTACTCATCCCATTCTTTCAAAATTTGCATCCAGAAAGCAGCTTCTCTACGCTCATCAGCTGACAATTCCTCCATAGGAACTGCTGCAGGCAAACCCTTGGATTCCTTCTGTCCATGAATACGCTCATATTTTTTACGATATCTAGGTTCCAAAGCATCCAGCGGAATCATATACTTTTTTCCAGACGCACCACCGCGTCCCCCTACAACTTCACGAGCTTCAATCTTACCATCCCTAACCAAAAGCTGGGCTTGCCGTTCCGAACACCCTATTAATTCAGCATATTCCGCAGGTGTAATCTCCATTTTTTCAACCATACTTTTTACCGAACCCTTTACAAAAGATAAATTCCATGTTACATTTGTGGTGTCCATACTGGATATAGAGCTGGTTTCCTTGGTCAGGGGCAGCTCTTTTTTTGTTGCTTTTTTCATCTATTCACCTTCTTTCAAGCCTGTCTCATCAGTGCCGGTAGGCTATTTCCGACAGACACGGCTACCGCCGTGTTTCGACTACTTATTCCTTGACATCCATGATAAAATCCTGCACATTATCTATTACAACATCATCAACACCAAGCTTACTCTTCACAAGCGCCTGCAGCTCCTCCTTGTAATCCTGCTTAGACTCCTCTGTTGTGACAGCATTGATAACTTTATCCGTATCTCTTACAATCTCGGTAATTCTTAATGTTGTAATTCTAGTAACTTCTTTCATGGCTTTCACCTCCTCGACTTTTAAAGTTTCAATTTATACACCTAACAAATCTATCAATGCCGCTGTGTTCGGAAATTCCAATTCCGTATCACAATGCGGACATTTGCCGACAGGACAGCAACGCTCTGTGTCAAATTCTGTGCTATGGCTGTTATTAAAAACTTCATTCCCACAATTAGGACAATAATGTGCCAACATTGGTGTACCTATGTTTCTATTTTTTACTCTCATACGTGCCTCCACAAACACTTAATTTTCTCCTGGTATCTACTATCAATAGATTCCCGCTATATCTTTATACTGGACACTCTTAGCACGTCCTCCTCCCTGGCAATAATGAAATCCGGTATCAGTAATCTTTGTAATTTGGCAGCCACCACAACCGCCACCGCTGTTAAACTTAATTGTCACTACTTGTCCAACAGTAAAGATTTCCCCTGTATTTTCACCAAGAACCACTTTATGTGTTTTATATTTCATACGACTTTTCCTCCAATCTCAATTCAAACGATCAAGAGGGCAAGTTCCCCCGTTTCTCAAAACATCACACAAACAATCCTCATCTGATGTATCTCTGTACTTACAGTAGTTATCACAGATATCCTCCTGAATCTCCTGTAAGATATCGCTTACCGTTTTTACAACTGTTTCCATAGTGTAACTCCTGTCTCGGTTTATAATCTGCTAATT
This sequence comes from Acetatifactor sp., assembly GCA_045539535.1. Classification (GTDB taxonomy): domain Bacteria; phylum Bacillota; class Clostridia; order Lachnospirales; family Lachnospiraceae; genus Acetatifactor. Next base: position 1,487 of record JAZQFO010000021.1, on the reverse strand, counting down.
ACATCCTTAATTAAAGCAATACCAGAACCTACTTCCACACACCTATTTCCCACTTTCTTCGCCCCCTTTTCTTTTAAATAATGTATTAACCTCTACATTAAGAGCCTGTGCAATCAAATTGATATGTTCTATGCGCAACATCTTCCGTCTGTTCAAGATGTTAGATAATTCCGATCTGGAAAATCCTGCGCGTTCCGCTACAACACACTGTTTCATACCTTTGTCTTTAATAATTTTCTTGATATTCTCTATTACCATGTCATATTCATTCAACATCCTCAACTCTCCTTCCTTTTTCAGTTCGACATTCTCAACCTTATTGTTTATTATATTCGAGTTGCTCGACCTTGTCAATCTTTTTCATAACTTTTGTTTGGGTTTCTCGACCTTTTTGTATTGACTAATCAATATTTCAATGCTAGGATATTCAAAAAGGAGAATTTCTCATGGCTATAAATGATCGAATTAAAGAAGCAAGATGCAGAAAACATATGACCCAAGGGCAATTGGCCGACCTTATAGGCGTTGCAAAGTCTACTGTGACCGGTTATGAAAAAGGAAATAGTGAACCCAACATAGAAACTATCTGTAAAATAATGGCCGCATTAGATGTAGATGCTAATTTCTTATGGCAAGATTGTTGCAACTTTCCTTTGCAAGTAAGTTATGCTGAGATGGAACATATAAAACAGTATCGCACTCTAGATCAGCACGGCAAAGAATTGGTTGATATTATACTAAAGAAACAAGTGGAGCGCTGTGAATCTATTTTGATTAGCAATACCATTGCAACGCCTCCTGCAAACCGCTTAATAAATTACTATTACCGTCTTGCATCTGCGGGTCCTGGTCAAATCATCTTTGATAGCCCGCCCACTAAACGGATCTCAATCCCAGATACTCCGGAAACCCAGCCGATAGACTATGCTATTGGCGTAAATGGAACCAGCATGGAGCCCATCTACCACGATGGTGATACTCTTCTTGTTCAAATGACGAATACTGTTGAAATTGGCGAAATTGGTATTTTTTTGGTTAACGGCGAATGTTTTGTGAAAGAGCGTCAAGCAGCTGAGCTTATATCTCTAAATCCCAATTCTGAGAACATCCCGCTGAACGAATCAGCCCAATGTATCGGAAAAGTAATTGATGTGTTGAATAGTGAATGTAAATTTTAATATGCATCAAAAAAGACTGTGTTTTCACAGTCTTTTTTAAATGTTTAAAGTCCTTCAAATATATTTCAAACTGATTTTTCATACCCTTTTCGCCATAAAATGTAGCTTTTTTCTTCGATATTGCCACACACACATAGAGATTGACGAAAAAATCAGAATATATAAACATAGGTAACTTTGCATTTTCCTGCTTTTAATATAATTTTCGCCAATCGTCTTTCATTTTCCTAAAATCCCTTATTTTAGGCGGTTTTGCATTGACGAAATACTTTTCTATTCATGGAACCCTTTTTCGTCGCTCCATATACA
>JAZQFO010000020.1:0-20763 GCA_045539535.1 Acetatifactor sp. | reverse complement strand
ACTGCCGATCTGCGCAATGATCGTACCGATAATCAGCGTTGAAAAAAGTCCCAGCGCCATACCGCTTAAACCATCAATAAAGATTTCCTGAAGCCATTTTTTACATTTGTCTTTCACGTTGATTCTCCTTCTCGCTCACTGTCTTGTCAGTTGTAATTACAGTCAAGATTAGCACAACCAAGTCAGAAAATCAATCCCCAAAATATCATCTTATTGACAAGCAGTGCAAACAGCTAAAACATCCTCCCACCTAAGCTGTCCGCCAAACAGCTCCAGTGCACTGCCGATGGTCACATTCAAACGGTCCTGTCCCAGCGTTTTAATCAACTGCAGATCATCCATGCTGTGAACACCGCCTGCATAGGTAAGTGCCTTACCTGTAAAGCCTCCCAACAGACTTACTAATTCCTGCTCAATACCTTTATTTTGGCCCTCCACATCCACTGCGTGAATCAGAAACTCATCACAGTATGCAGACAGCTTTTCCATAAGCTCCAGGGTCACCTTCTCTTCTGTCATCTTCTGCCAGCGGTCCGTCACAATCATGTAGCCCTCTACAGTTTTCCTGCAACTTAAGTCCAGCACCAGATGCTCCTTGCCTACAGCCTGCACCATTTGCTCCAATCTGTCATAGTGAATAAGTCCATCCTTAAATACATAGGAGGTCACAATCACGTGACTGGCACCAGCCTCCAGATACGCACCTGCATTTTCAGGCGTAATTCCGCCTCCCACCTGCAGACCGCCCGGATAGGCCTTAAGCGCAAGCAACGCCTGCTCTCTTGTAGCTCCATAATATTCGCTGTCCGCACTGTTGAGCAAAATAATATGCCCACCCCTCAATCCGGCATCCCGATACATCCGTGCATAAAAGGCCGCATCCTGAGTAGCTACAAAATTTTCATTCGCCTGGTTGCCGGTGTCACGAAGACTACCGCCCACAATCTGTTTTACTTTACCATTATGTATATCAATACAAGGTCTGAATTCCATATTTACCTCCGCTACAAAATATCATAAACATTATCATTATAAAGAACTCTATGAATTTAAACAATAAATTTTTGTAAATCTTGGTATAAATCAAATGGGACAACGCATAATATAGTACAAGCCCTTAGTAAATTTAAGGCAAAAGATTGGAGGACACTATGAAAAAGAAACATTTAGCTCTGGGTCTGGTCCTTGCTTACAGGTGTATGGCAGTAGCCTGTCCCGGCAGCGACAACAGCACCAATGGGACCAATTCCGGCAGCATGGCCGGAACTGAAACCCAGACTGAGACAGCTACTCAGTCTACCGATGTCAATGACAATGTAAATGATGTTACAAATGGCACTGACAACACCAATACACAAAATGATTCTCTCCTTGAGGATGCAGGCAATGCTGCAACAGACGTAATTGACGGTGTAACCAACGGCGTTACTGATGTGATTGACGGCGTAACCGGCAGTGATAACATGAACAACACTGACACCAATACCAACCAAAACAACACAGGTGCAAACGGTTCTACCGAACACAGTACCACCGAAAGCACCGTTGCTCCCTAATATGTATCAAAGGAGAGGCCTTCATACATGAAGGACCTCCCCTTTTTGCATCTCTTATACTTCTTCTACAATAGAACCCTCTCGGTATGCCGCCAAGAGATCTTCAAGATAATGAATATTCTCTTTAATATCCACACCAATATCTGTGTCTGCCACCAATTTGCGATGATGGAAAACCTCCACCTCTATCGTATCCGACAAAATATCCGATTCATTCTTGATAGCCGCTTGTGTGGATTCAAAGGGCTCATGCGCCACCAGACGCATTCCCTTGGAATTACATACCAATGTATAGCCCGCAATGCCGGTCTTCTGATGATACGCCTTGGAGAAACCGCCATCAATAACAAGAAGCTTACCGCCACATTTAATCGGTGACTCCCCGTGAATCTGCTCCACAGGCACATGACCGTTTACAATATGGGCATCCTCAATATCCAGCCCAAACTCTTCTAAAATCTTGCGAACGGTATCCTCACGCTCGTAAAGCTTATAATAACTGTTTTTCTGCTCTGTGTGAGTAGATTTATCTTCGATAAAATACCGCTCAAAGGTGGTCATCTTGGCCTTGCCGTACACAGGGGAGCCTGCGCCGGACCAGATATACCAGATAATATCCTGTGCCTCAGTGCGTTCCACCGCATCCTTGGCATAATACCCTCTTCTGGCATAATGCTCTAAAATATCATACAAAGCCTTGCCGCTGTACTTTTTACCAAAAATCTCAACCTCCATAAAGCTGCCATCCTCATGCATCGGAACACAGCCATGATAGAGTAAATTGCCATTATAAATCTTGTACATACCACCCTTAGAATAAAGGAACCGCACATGACGCTGTAGCTTCTCACAATGCACAAATGCCTGCTGCAAGCGAACCATCAGCTTGGATTCTTCTTCCGTCAGTTCATAGGGATTGTCCGGATTCACAGTAGGGAAATCCACATCCCGCATGGGATACTCCACACCATCCACACAAACAGTCTTCTTCTCAAAATTCACTTTATCCAAAAGCAGCCTGTCTTCCATATGGAATTCCGGGTGACGCATGACAAACTGGCCCTCCAGCTTAAACTGCAACAGCGCCATGGCCTTGTGAATCTTAGTATCCAGACTTAAATCTTTGGTATTGTAATCCGTGTTGTACTTGATGGTAAACACACTGCAATCCGTGTTGCCATAGGTTTCCAACACAAAAGTTGCCAAAGGTACCAGATTAATACCATAGCCTTCTTCCAGCACGGAAAGATTGCCATATCGGGCTGCCAGACGGATTACACTGGCAATACACAGCCAATTGCCCGCCGCTGCGCCCATCCAGCCGATATCGTGATTACCCCACTGCACATCCACAGAGTGATAGTCGCACAAGGTATCCATAATGATATGTGGACCGGGACCTCTGTCATAAATATCTCCAACGATATGAAGATGATCAATTACCAGTCTCTGAATCAAATAGCTTAACTCCACAATAAACTGGGGCGCTCTGCCGATTCGAATAATGGTATGAATAATTTCGTTGTAATATGCCTCTTTATTCTGGATTTCCGCCTTCTCCGTAATCAATTCTTCAATTACGTAGGCAAAATCCTTCGGCAATGCCTTACGCACCTTGGAACGGGTATATTTGGAGGATACGCGCTTCATCATCTGCACCAATCTATGCAGGGAAATCTTGTACCAGTCCTCCAGATTATCCTCTTCCTTCTCTGCCAGTTCAAGCTTAGCCTCCGGATAATAAATCAGCGTAGCCAGACTCTTTTTGTCCTTGTTGCTGATGGTATTACCGAATTCCTCATCAATCTTGCGGCGCACAGAACCGGAACCATTCTTGAGCACATGATTAAACTGCTCGTACTCTCCATGAATATCTGTAAGGAAATGCTCCGTCCCCTTGGGCAGATTCAAAATAGACTGAAGGTTAATGATTTCCGTGGATGCTGCCGCAACATTCTTATACTGCCTGGATAAAGTTTTTAAAAACTTAAGTTCCTGCTGATCCATGGAATTACCTCACATCTTTCGTAGCTATTAACCAATTACATCTGCCATACTGTACATGCCGGCAGGTTTACCTGCCAGGAATTTAGCTGCCTGTACGGCACCCTTGCCGAATACCGCTCTGGAATATGCAGTATGGGAGAAGGTAATCACCTCATCCATTCCTGCAAAAATCACATCATGATCACCTACAATGGTACCGCCACGCACAGCACTGATACCAATTTCCTTCACGGGACGCTTCTCTCTGCGGGTACTTCTGTCATATACATACTCGTACTCGTTGTTAAGCTCTTCATTGATGGAATCTGCCAGCGCCAGAGCTGTGCCGCTGGGCGCATCCAATTTCTGATTGTGATGCTTTTCCACGATTTCAATGTCATAACCTGCAGGAGCAAGTACATTTGTAGCTTCCTTCAACATTTTAATCAGCAGATTGATACCAAGAGACATGTTGGCAGACTTTAAAATCGCCACTTTCTTAGATGTCTCCTCCACCTTGGCAAGCAAATCTTCGCTAAGCCCTGTTGTACACAGCGCACAAGGAATATTTTTATCTACACAATAATCCAATAACTTATCTACAGCAGCTGCTGCGGAGAAATCAATAATACAATCTGCCTCCACATCACACTTGTCAATCTCACTAAAAACAGGATAAGGGTTGTGGCCATCATCATAGGCATCAACACCTGCAACCAGCTCCATTTCTGCATCTGCAGCAATCAAGCCGCTGATAACCTGGCCCATTCTACCGTTACATCCATGCATGATTACTCTAATCATTTTATCTCTCCTACCGTATCCAAAATTCTATATTAAAGAATTCCGTATTCCTTCATTGCCTTCTCAAGACGTGCTGCATTCTTCTCTTCCATATCAGTCAGAGGACGTCTCAGGGTACCTGCTTCCATGCCCATCAGATTCAGCGCCTTCTTAACAGGAATAGGATTCACCTCACAGAACAAAGCTGCGCACAAATCCAATGCCTCCAACTGCATTTTGCGGCTGCCTTCCACATCGCCATCCAGATACTTCTGGCAGATTTCATGAGTCTGTCTGGGAGCCACGTTGGAAAGTACGGAAATAACACCCACACCACCAAGAGACATAATAGGTACAATCTGATCATCATTACCGGAGTAAATATCCACACAGCCCTTGGAAAGTGCAGCCAGTTTTGCAACCTGACTGATATCTCCGCTTGCTTCCTTTACACCTAAGATATTGTCCACATCCTTGCACAGACGCACTACTGTCTCAGGCAAAATATTGCAGCCGGTACGGCTGGGTACATTATAAAGAATCACAGGAATCTTTACAGAATCTGCAATTGCCTTGAAGTGCTCATACAAACCATTCTGGGTTGCCTTATTGTAATAAGGAGAAACCAAAAGCAGACCGTCAACACCAAACTTCTCAGCCTCTGTAGACAGATAAATCGCAGTTTCAGTACAATTGGAACCGGTTCCTGCCACTACAGGCACACGACCGTCAACCTTCTCCACACAGTACTTAATAACATCTAAATGCTCCTCATGAGTAAGAGTAGACGCCTCACCTGTGGTTCCACAGACAATGATAGCATCTGTTCCATTCTCAATCTGGAAATCAATCAGCTCTGCGAACTTCTCGTAATTAACCTCTCCGTTTGCTTTCATAGGTGTAACAATTGCAACACCTGCTCCTGTAAAAATAGCCATAATTTTCCTCCTTAACAGTATAAATGCCGACACATAGATTATGCGCCGGCAAATTTTACAATTTATCCTCTGATAGCGCACCATCCTACACGGATGACAGTCATACGGTTCTTAACCGCATGCCCAAGACTTGACTTCCAGGTCATCTCCTCTTTCGGCGTCTTCCCCTTTCATTCTCCCTCATCTGTGCCTGTCACATCAGAAAAAATACTCTTGAAATACGCAACCTCTATCTTTCATTTAGCCTATCATAGCACTTTAAAATGCCACTGTCAACGGCTTTTGGATGAATTTCTATATTATTCCCATACCTTAAATCTCACGGTTTCAATCTTAGATACCTCGTCTGCAAGAGCACAAACCTCATCCGAAAGATTGATTCCGGTAAGAATTACATTCGTATTTCCCCGTCCATCCAAAAGTTCCTTGAGCTCATCTGCATCAAAAATTTCTTTCTCCACAAGTCCCAGCACTTCATCCAGAATCAAAAGCTCACATTCACCGGTGGCAAGCACTTTTCTGGCATAGCCGATACCGTTTCTGATATTCGCAATCTCTTCCTGCTTGCGTGCCTCCGAAAGCTCTTCAAAATTCTCCTCGGACTTCTCAAAACAAAACACCTTTAGCTCCGGCTCAAGCCGACGTAAAAAGTCTGAATTGTCCGGTCCTTTTCCCTTGAGGAACTGGATAATTACCACACTTCCTCCGGCCATGGCCACCTGAACTGCACTTCCAAGCGCAGCCTGGGATTTACCCTTGCCCTCGCCTGTATAAATGTAAAGGCTACCTTTATCCATATCTTACCTCCGCGCGCCAGCCAATCGGTCTTGCGCAACAATTTACAGAATGGAGTCATTATAGCATATCATTTAGAAAATGGCAACTTCCGGTTCCGGCGTCTCCACCTCCATAAGTTCCAACTTACTTACAGAAACCTCAAACGCAACACGTTTTTCCACATGTTCCTCGTCCAGTTTCTTCATGTACTCCCTGCTCTGGATTCTGCCCCAAATAGCACAACGCTCACCTACTTTAAAATGGTTGGCATAACGGGCATTTCTCCCCCAGCAAATGCAGGGTATATAATCGGATTTGCCGTAAGGGCGGTTTACTGCCAGAAGCAAATCTGCAATCTCCCTTCCCAAAGGTGTTTTACGATAAATAGGCTCCTTACAAATGTAACCATCCAGATAAATCTGATTGGTCTTGGAGCTTTCTCCCACCTCGCTGATAAATTCCACTTCTCTTGCAAAAACAGACAAAACCAATCTGTTTTTTCTCTCCTCGTGACGATTATAGGAACGGAACTGCCCGTTCACACACAGAAGTTTCCCTGTGTAATCCTCACTGACATCCAACAATCGCTCCGATACCATTACCGGAATGATGTCGAAGCTCTCACTTAAGCGCTGCACCTTCACATCAACCATGTAGAAGCCTTCTCCGAAAATTTCATGGCTGTAGGAAAATCCGCTGACAACCTCTCCCATCACCGTTACCTGATTGTTTTCAATAACCTTATCTGTCATATATGTTCTCCCTTCTTACACCTTTGTAACGCATTTTTCTATGACATTATATATATACTATAAATTGAGCCAAATTAGTACCAAATCCCATCGCACAAATCGACACACAACACGCGGTTTCCCCAGAGATTATCTTTATTTTTCTTGCATAGCGCAGGGAATGGTGCTATACTTATCGAGTTTGAATTTTTGAACAGTTTTGATTCGATGTAATTCGACACGGATTAATGAAATTTTAAGAGGTTAGATTTATGAGACAGAAAAGAGAAGACGTCAGAAACATTGCAATTATCGCCCATGTAGACCACGGCAAAACCACCCTGGTGGATGAGCTGTTAAAGCAAAGCGGTGTATTCCGTGAGAATCAGGAAGTAGCGGAACGCGTTATGGACTCCAATGACATTGAACGCGAGCGCGGCATCACTATCCTGGCTAAAAATACTGCAGTCATGTACAAAAATACCAAGATCAACATCATCGACACCCCCGGACATGCTGACTTCGGCGGCGAGGTAGAACGTGTACTGAAGATGGTAAACGGTGTTGTTTTGGTGGTGGATGCCTTTGAAGGTGCCATGCCCCAGACCAAATTCGTCCTTAGAAAAGCACTGGAATTAAAACTTCCTGTTATCGTATGTATCAACAAAATTGATCGCCCCGAGGCAAGACCCAATGAGGTTGTAGATGAAGTTCTGGAACTGTTTTTGGAGCTGGATGCAGATGATTCCCAGCTGGATTGTCCCTTCATCTTCGCTTCTGCCAAGGCCGGCATCGCATCCTTGGATGCTGCCGAGACCGGTATCAGCATGGAGCCCCTTTTCGAGACCATTTTGGACTACATTCCTGCTCCCGAAGGTGATCCGGAAGCAGGTACCCAGCTTCTGATCAGTACCATTGATTATAACGAGTATGTGGGCCGCATCGGCGTAGGTAAGGTGGATAACGGTACCATCAAGGTCAATCAGGAAGTTATTATCTGCAATCACCACGAGCCTGACAAGCAGACCAAGGTAAAGGTCAGCAAGCTCTATGAATTTGATGGTTTGAATAAGATTGAAGTGAAGGAAGCTTCCATCGGTTCCATTGTAGCGATTTCCGGCATTACCGATATCAAAATCGGTGACACCCTCTGCGCACTTGATAATGTGGTTCCCATTCCTTTCCAGAAAATCAGTGAACCTACCATTGCAATGCAGTTTATGGTTAATGACTCCCCTCTTGCCGGTCAGGAAGGTAAATTTGTCACCAGCCGTCACTTGAGAGACCGCCTGTTTAAGGAGCTTAACACCGACGTTTCCCTTCGTGTCGAGGAGACGGAAGCGGCTGACAGCTTTAAGGTATCCGGTCGTGGCGAGCTGCATCTGTCCGTATTAATTGAAAACATGCGCCGTGAAGGTTTTGAATTTGCCGTTAGTAAGGCCGAAGTTCTGTACAAGGAAGACGAAGCCGGCCATAAGTTAGAGCCCATGGAGCTTGCATATATCGATGTACCCAACGAGTTTGCAGGAGCAGTTATCGAAAAGCTGGGCCAGCGCAAAGGCGAGCTTCGCAATATGGGAAGCATCTCCGGCGGCACTTATACCCGTTTGGAGTTCTCCATCCCCGCAAGAGGCCTGATTGGCTATCGCGGCGAATTCATGACTGATACCAAAGGTAACGGTATCTTGAACACTGTATTTGACGGCTATGGTCCCTACAAGGGAGACATCCAGTACCGTAAGTTAGGTTCCTTGATTGCTTTCGAAGCCGGTGAAGCAATTACCTACGGTCTTTACAATGCACAGGAGCGTGGCATCTTGTTTATCGGTCCCGGTGAAAAGGTTTACTCCGGCATGGTTGTAGGACAAACAGGCCGTAGTGAAGATATCGAGATTAATGTGTGCAAGAAAAAACAGTTGACCAACACCCGCTCCTCTTCTGCTGATGAGGCACTTCGCCTCACACCACCCAAGATTCTTTCCTTGGAGCAGGCATTGGATTTCATTGATACGGATGAACTTTTGGAGGTAACTCCCGAGAACCTTCGTATCCGCAAGAAAATTTTAGACCCCACCATGAGAAAACGTGCGGGCATGAAGAAATAGACTGCACATCTGTTGTATTTATTAAAGGGCCATATTTCCTACACAGGAACGCTCTCGCTCCATGAAGAAGCGTAGCGGCACATAAGATTGCACAGTACGCAATCTAAGTGCCGACGTTCTTCAAGGTCCCGTGGTAGGAAACATGTCCCTTAACAAACAGCAGATATCCCAGATATAAACAAATCAAAACATCGATACCAACCAAAAAGGCAGTTTGCTCCTTTAAAGCAAAACTGCCTTTTTAATTTCAGTTATTTTCCACTTCTTTTTGGGGGAGTTGGGACAGTACCACTGCCACAAACATCAGTCCGCAGCCAAGAAGCTCCCGGCCGGACAACTTTTGTTGTAGAAGAATAAGGCCTGCCAATACTGAAATCACTGACTCCAGACTTAAAATCATGGATGCCACTGTGGGATTCATGTTCTTCTGGCCAATAATCTGTAAGGTATAGGCCACACCGCAAGACAGCACACCTGCGTATAGAATAGGACCGGCAGCCCCCAAGATACTACTGACACGAATATCTTCGAACAAAATTGCCGGAATCCCGGAAAGCACACCACAAACCAAAAACTGGATACAACTCATAGCCACACAATCCACCTTGGGTGCAAAATAATCAATCACCAGGATGTGTACCGCAAACACTGCTGCACAGCCCAGCACCAACAAATCTCCCATTCCTACACGGAACTGTTCATTGATACACAAAAAATATAAGCCTGTCACAGCAAAAACAAGTCCCAGCCAAATCAGTTTCCCTACCCTTTTGTGCAAAAACAATCCCAGAATCGGAACTAATACAATATAAAGCGCAGTGATAAACCCGGCTTTTCCCACCGTGGTATATTTAATACCATGCTGCTGTAAATTGGATGCTATACAAAGCACTACGCCACAGCTGATACCTCCTGCAAGCAAAGTCTTTTTATCTCCTGCACCGGCTGCTTCCCCCTTCCACTTGCGCAGCAAGAACACACAGGGAACCAGTACAACACCTCCGATAAGAGACCGGACACAGTTAAAAGTAAAGCCGCCCACATAATCCATTCCGGCACTCTGAGCCACAAAGGCCACGCCCCAAATAGTCGCCGTGAGCAACAATATCATTGAACTTTTTAATTTTTTCATAACATTCCTATTTGCTATCTTATGTAATTCTTAACTATTAGAAGCCTGTCTGATAAAATTAATAAACTCTTCTCTGGGCAATGGTCTTGAGAAATAATATCCCTGGATATACTCGCACTGCATATCGGAGAATTGCTTCACAAGCTTCTCCGTCTCAATTCCCTCTACCACAATCTTCATATCCATATCTTTAATCATATTAATGGTGTTACGAACCACCACTTCCAATCTGGGATTCTCCTCCAATTCCGTAAAGGACTTGTCCAGCTTTACGATATGCAAAGGCAAAGATGCAACTCTACGCATGTTGGAGTAACCGATTCCAAAGTCGTCCAAAGAGAATGGAATACCTGCCGCTGCCAGCACACGGATATTTTCTGCCATAATATTCTGAGAATGTGCTGCCGCAGTCTCTGTAATCTCCAGATTAATCTGTTCCGGGCGCACCGAATACTTCTCCATAAGCTGCAGAATCTCCCGTGCAAGGTTATTGCGCATACACTGTGCCACAGAAAGATTAACCTCAATATACTCCAGGCCAAGCTGCTTGAATTCCTCGCTGGCGATGAAACGGCATACCTCTTCCAATACCATGGTTCCAATCCGATGAATAACACCGTTTTTCTCCGCAACCGGAATAAAAAGTTCCGGTGAGATATGTCCATACTCCTCATCGTCCAGACGCAGCAACGCCTCTGCTGAGGTAAAACGCTTCTGCTCTACAGAATAGATGGGCTGGTAATACACAGACAATCTCTGGTTGTCCAACGCATTATCAATGATATCTTCCAAATCCTTAATAATATAGCGGCCATCCTTCAACAAATCCTCTGCATAAAGCACCTTACCGGCCTTACCATACTCTTCAAACTCATTACTGAATGCAAAAATACTCTGGAAATCATCCAAATCTTCAGGACAGCGCAGTACGCAAAGATTTACCTGCAGATTAATATCCATATCCTGCAAATTAATATCTTCCATCAGCATTTCCATCAATTCAGCAGCCGCGCTGTCAATCTTATCAAAATTCTCCCTGCCGGTCACAAGGCAAAAACGCCCTCTGTCCAGATAATAGGGATCTGCCTTGGGCAAAACACTTTTGCACTGATCCATAATCTTTTCAGATACCATGCGAATCAGTTTCTCCGTACTCTCATATCCCAAGATATCTCTCAATGCCTTATAATTGAGAACGTTAATCAAGAATACACAAATGGGCTTCTTATTGATAATTGCCTGCTCAATATCCGTGGCATATGCAGTAGTCTTGCCAAATCCGGTGTTAGCATCCGTACGCTCCTCCGGTTTCTGAATCATCAATAGGACAAACAAAATACCGATAGCATGTGCAAACATTTCCACTCTAAACTGAGGGAATACCAACTGAATTGCAAACGCTGCCAAAATAATCGGTAACACTATAAACAAAGCCAAAATCTGTCCCTTTACAAACATTTTGTGGCACTTGAGGGCATAAGCAATTCCTACCAGAACATAAAATATCGCGCATGCATAAAGCACCCAATACAAGGGTCCATGGGTATATTGATTATTCCCATCCAGATAGAAAATCTTGCCAAAGAAATAGGATGTAAGCGTCAATTCAAGCAGACACACATAGGGAATCGATAATAACAGCTGCATCAGGGTATTTTCTTTGAATTTATAGACAGAGTCCGTCAGACACGCCAGATAGATTACATATACCGGCGCCGTCAGAGAATGCATAATCAGATATGCACCGTGGGCTATATATTTCTCCATTACAGCCGGTGCGCTTCCATTATCCAAATTCACCGCAAGAATCTCAAAGACAGTGCTACACAGCACAACAAGCAACAGATTCCAAAAGTATCTGTTGCGTCTTCCGCTGAGCATGTGCCTTGACATAACCGCCACCAAGATCACAAGCAATATGGCAATTGCACAATAATTAAAATAATTATATTTTACCATATGTATACCACCATCTTTCAGTATATAAACATTATGCCATAAGTCAGCTAAAATAGCAACCTTAAACGATTAAGTAGAGAACAAATTTATCCAATCGTTATAGCACAATTCTATTCATTCTACCGCATCACAGCGATAAAGTAAATACATTTTTATTTTATATTTTATACAAATTTAAAGGCAGTGTCTACATTTTTTGTAAACACTGCCTTTGATTACCTCCATTCAACAAAGGAATAACTGTCAAGAATCTGAAAATACTTCGCCAGCCGCTCATACAGCGGCTCTGCGTTATCACCAAAGTGCTCCCTTACACTTATTCCAATAGCCACAATATCTTTCTCTCCATCCATCAGGGGCCACACAAAGCTTCCCATCTCATCCAAATGAATATGACTGACCTTGGGCTTACGGAACAATTTCTGAGCAATACGGTTCATCGCACCGATATTTTCAATATCCAGCGTAATAATCCCTGCTTCATCGGCCGACCATTTGATATGAGCCGGGCGCATGGGACGACGCTCCAGATAATTTTCTGTTTTCTTATTTTCGTTACGCTTAGCTGTTTTTTTCATCTACTATTTTCTCTTCTTCCAGATAGAGAATTTCAGCAAGGATACAATGACCAGTGCAAATACTACCAAGCTGCCGACGTTCGCTACAGCCGTAGGAAGATTCAGCATACCGGACAAGTCAACCACCTTGTCCCATCCGAATACAGCAAAGAGTGCCAGCAGAATACCTACCAGACCTTCTCCTGCAATCATACCGGAACAGAACAGAATACCGTCGTTGACAATTTCTTTCTTCTCCTCTTCCTTTCGCTTCATCTTGTCAAAAATCAATCTCACAATACCACCCACCATAATACATGCATTCAGCTGCACGGGCAGATAAATACCGATTGCGAAAGGCAGTACCGGAAGTCTTAAAATCTCTACAATAATTGCAATAAATACGCCGATGAATACCAGACCCCAAGGAAGATTGCTCTCCATTACACCTTCGATAATCATCTTCATCAGCATTGCCTGGGGTGCACCAAGCTCCTCGGAACCGAATCCCCATGCCTGATCCAGAAGATACAGGGTTGCTCCGATTGCAAGCGCAGAAGCTACAACACCGATTACCTCACCAATCTGCTGCTTTTTAGGTGTTGCTCCAAGCAGATAACCGGTCTTTAAATCCTGAGAGGTATCACCGGAAATTGCTGCCACAATACAAATAATAGAGCCAATTGCAATAGCACCCTGCATGCCATGAACACCGGTATCTCCGGTCATCTTCAGTATAAGGGTTGCAATCAAAAGTGTTGCAATTGCCATACCGGATACAGGATTGTTACTGCTACCTACCAGGCCAACCATACGGGAGGATACAGTAGCAAAGAAAAATCCAAAAATAACTACAATGATTGCACCAAGCAGACTTACGGGAATGGCAGGTACCAGCCAAACCAAAAGAGTCAATACACCGATAACGCCAAGCACAACCGGCATACTGATATCCTGGGAAGTACGGGTAGTTGCGCCACTCTTTGCTCCCCCCATGCTCTTCATGGCATCACGGAAAGTCGTAACAATCAAAGGCAGCGACTTAATCAAACTGATGATACCACCTGCAGCAAGAGCACCTGCTCCAATATAACGGATATAAGAACTCCAGATTGCGGATGCACCTCCGGCCGCAAACATTTCACCAATGGGTGCAGTACCGGGATACATTACAATCTGCTCACCAAACAGTACAATTATGGGAATCAGTACCATCCAGCTAAGCACACCACCGGCAAACATATAAGAGGAAATACGAGGTCCACAAATATAACCTACACTCATTACCGCCGGATAAATCTGAGTACCAATTTCTCCGTTATAATTCTTGATTCTGAAAGAGACTTCACTGGGAACCACTTTCAATCCGTCAATAATAAACTTGAACAATGCCGCAAATCCCATACCTGCGAATACGGTACCTGCATTGGCACCACCTTCTTCACCCGCCAACAGAACCTCTGCACATGCAGTTCCCTCGGGATAAGGAAGCACACCATGCTCTTTTACAATCAGGGCATTTCTCAAAGGGATCATAAAGAACACACCCAACAAACCACCCAAAAGGGCAATCAGTGTAATCTCCAGAATTCCGGGCTTTTCCATTCTGCCTTCCGCCGCCCACAAAAACAGTGCAGGAAGGGTGAAAATAGCACCTGCTGCTACGGACTCACCGGCAGAGCCAACAGTCTGTACAATGTTACTCTCCAAAATAGAGTTCTTGCGCATAATCACGCGGATAACACCCATGGCAATAACAGCTGCCGGAATGGATGCGGAAACGGTCATACCTACTCTTAAACCTAAGTAAGCATTGGCTGCGCCAAATACTACAGCAAGAAGAATACCCATGATAATAGATGTCACTGTAAACTCAGGGGTAACTTTCTCCGCCGGAATATAAGGCCTAAATTCCTTTTTGTCGTTCATACGTCTTCTCCTTCGTTATATTTTATACAATCTATTCTACCCTAAAATATACGAAATGCGCAAGTATTCTTTCACAAAAAACCAAAATATTCCACATGAATTTTTATACAATTTCACCTAACATCTGTTCAGGATTCTCTTTCGCTTTCACTTTATCAAAAGCCTTCACAATGATGCCTGCCTCATTAATCAAATAGGTCGTCCTTACCACACCCATGGACACCTTACCGTACATCTTCTTTTCCTGCCACACATCATAAGCCTGAATCGCCTGAAGCTCTGTGTCTGCAAGCAATGTGAAGGGCAAACTGTATTTCTCCTGAAACTTTTTATGGGAAGCTACACTATCCTTACTGACCCCCAGCACTACAGCCCCCTTCTCCTCAAATTGGGGATATAATTGACTAAAGCCACAGGCCTGGCTGGTGCATCCCGGTGTATTGTCCTTTGGATAAAAATACAAAATGACCTTTTTCCCTGCATAATCTGCCAAAGAATGCATTTTTCCGTCCTGATCGGGGAGCTTAAAATCCGGTGCTTTTTCTCCTACTTTTAACATTTTATACCTCCTGTATCCGATTGTTCGGTCTCTACAAACTTCATTTTAATTTCCAAAAACTCTTTCAAATAACTCATAAGTGCAAAAAGTCTTGCCCTGTCTTCAAACTCCTGACGGTTTTCCGGCAAATCCTGTCCATCCATATAATAATCCATCTCCTCAAACCGTTCCATCAACAGCTTACAGTCATTCTTTTCATGAAACGCCTGTGCCATATCATGAAAAAACTCTGATATTACCCGGCCGGTTCGAGGTGATGTCTCCAAGATACTAACCATTTTGTACATTTCCCGAAGTACTGCATATTGTCTGTTTCTCATGGCAATATACGCAGCATCCTGATTCCGACTTTTCTTTAACTGATTTTTGTAATTTATTTCCGCTGTATTTTTTGCATCTCGTATGATATGCTCCAATGTAACGAAACACTCGCCATTATAGTCTGTCAATTCTTTATTATTTATGCGTTCTCCCATTCGGGTAAGTATTCGGGCTATCTGGTCATCTGTCTGCCTTTTCAGCGTATCCATAGCCTGCCTGTCACTCCGAAGATGCAGATTCATCAAAATACCGACTCCCACACCGATTCCAAATATCAAAAGCTCATTTGAAAGTGCTTCTCCATCCATCTTGCCAAAGGTTATAAAATGAGATATCAAAACTGAATTCATGGCAATGGCAGCATTCCACTTTTTCAAGCAACAAATAAATGCATAGGGCAAAATATATACCATAAATGCCCTCTGATGATATCCTATGCTTTCAAAACAGACATAGGCAATTCCCATGGCAATCAAGAACGCCAACATCCTTTCCACTGCTGTTTTTACGGTTTCCCGCTTGGTGGGAAGAATAGTTAAAATCGCTACAATTCCTGCCGAAATGGCAAACTCCAGCTGTAGCAGATTGGCAATGCCGATTGCCATAGCTACTCCAATACTGATTTTGAATGCGTTAATAATTGTCTTTTTCAAATCAAGCTACCCTTTCCTAAATAGATTAAAGGACATGTGTCCCATTGACACATGTCCTCATCTTAGCATTTTTCAGTTTTAGATTCAAGGCTTACATGATCTTTGAAAGCACAATTCTGCATACAAACAAGCACAATTTTACATTTTTATTTTAGAATTGTTCCCAGTTAATTTCAGGAGCATTTTTCACAGCTTCGGTTACTCCCGCCAACTCCTCTTTATCTACAATCATCTGCTGAATTTCCTCCGGACGATAAACCTTCACGCCTGCATCCTCAAAAATCTCCTTATATATACCTTCCGAATATACATCACCATCCACGCCTTCAATATAATAGGTGTAAAAGCGCTCCGTATTATAATAAGCCTCAGGACCGGACATATCCTCGAAAGTAGTTGTAACAAAAACAATAGTCCCTTCGTAGTTTTTCCCTGCAGCCACTCTTGGAAGATTCAACAACACCTCCGGATACATAAGCTGATTTATATCTGCCTCTTCCTCCTGATAATAGAGATAATGCCATTTACCGGTACCATCAATGCAACCGGCACCATATCCGTGATTGGATGCACCATTACTGCCGCCGGAGGTAATATACCCCTTCTGATTCATAGCCGTCTCCGAACGTGCCCAAGTCTCATAGCAATAGCACAACTCCAGCTTCTCATCTATCTCCTTAATAATGTAAACCAACGTACTGTCATCCCCGGGTTCATAAATTCCCATCCCCACAAAACGTACAGCCAACTCACTCACACCATCATCTCCGCAGTCTATGTACGCATATTCTACCTTAGGAGTCTCCTGCATCCCCCAGTATTGGTCTTTAAAAAGCTCCAAAAGCTCTGACAACAAATACCCCTCATCAGAGGAAGCTGTACCGGGATAATTCATATTAATTGCCTCGAAATATAACTTCTCATTTCCATTCAAAAAATCTTCATACTTAGTCGGCTGTTCAGGCGCTGCCTCTTCTGTTTCGTTTTTTTCTTCAGTTGATTCCGAATATGCCTTCTCCTCAAGGCTCTTCTCCGTACTTTGAACCGTTGTTTCCTGCGCTACAACAGATTCACCGGTTGTCCTGCCCTCTTGTTCACTGCTGCAAGCCAACAACCCCACCATACTCATTGCAAACATACTCAATAAAAATTTGTTCTTCATCATTTACCCCCTATAAATAACATTAATCCATCTCTTGACAAAACTCTACATTGCTATTATGATAAGAAAAGGAACGGGTTTTTCGACCGTATGTGTTATCACTAAAACGGGCTACTCGTTTCTTTTTTTGTTCTGAGGAAGTCATATAAGTATAATCGGCCATCTGCATCATGCCTAACAAGCATCCTCATCTTAAAAATATTATATCGAGTTAATTCACCCTTGTCATCATAAATCGGTAAGGCCAGACGTGTATCATAACGATACCAACCATACCTCGCTCTTTTATTATTTTTCTTCTATCTCCCTCCATTCACCCTTGGTCTTACCCTTAAAACGTATACTATCCACTAAAACAACCTGATTCCCACTACAATCTGTAGATATTGCAGCCGTTTTAATAACCGTTCACCTCCTATTAAATTTGAAATCCCGGAAATAGCGTCAGTCGAATAACTGACGATAAGAAAAGAGCATGCAACTTTCGGTTGCATGCCCTAATGCTATCACAAAATAATTTAAGAATCAAGAATAACTTATCCTTACTGCGCCACAGTCACAGAAGTAATGTGAGGATTTACACCCTCATACCAGTACAAGAAGCCTTCCATGTCAATGGTATCGCCAATCTTAAGCTCCTTAACAGCTGCATATACGTCAGTGGTATTGTCACACAGATAAGACTCTACAGTGAAGGTATATGTATTGCCGTCAACAGAAGCATTGAAATACAGATCATTGCCATCCTGACCGGAACCATCCCAGTTGTAAAGGAATGCCACATCATTGCCGTTTGCATCCTTGGAAGCCTCAACAGTCATACCCTTGAAGGCTACAAACTTGTTCTGATGATTGATCAGCTCATCGCTTGCAAGCAGTGCAGTTACATCCTCTGCCTCTGCAACATAGTTACCCTCAATGATTTCGAAGGTTGCATCGATAATCTCAACTTCGCCAGCCCACTCAGCCTTGTAACCGGTAACACGAATCTTGGTACCAACGGTCAGTTTCTCATAATCCTCTGCGGAACAAGCCATCTCATAAAGGAAGTAAGCACCGTTCTCGTCCTGGGTGTAAACGGTTGCCTTGTCCTCCCACCAAGACTGCTTTGCCTGTACATAGGTCTCAACTACAACCTGAGTATCAAGAGCTGCTGCTGCATACTCCTCATAACTCATCACTGCAACCTCAGGTGCTGCCTCAGAAGATGCCTCTGCGGATGCCTCTGTGGAAGCCTCAGAAGATACCTCAACAACTGCAGAAGACTGTTCGGAAGATACCTCTTCACCATTACCGGACTTTGCACATGCACTAAGTGCCATAGCCATAGAAACTGCCACTAAAATTACACTAAATTTCTTCATTTTTCTCTCCTCTTTCCGGACACTCTTTTGTCCAAAAACATATTATACATATTTTTACCAAAAAATCAAGTTTTTCTACATTTTAGGAAGTTCTTTTCTTTTTCAGAGCTTCCATACACACATAAATCCCCATGCAAACCCACACTGCTGCCAGTCCTCCAAGAAGTGCTATTGATGTACCTGGCAATGCCCCCAGACTGGCCTTTTCATCCGGTGAAGCACCCTGCCCCTCTATATTCAGTCGATACAGCGCAATCATGTTATCGAATAATTTCTCCATATATGCCTCATCTACGACCTCTTTACGCTTCACGGACTTTGTCACATTCTCAATCATCTGTCCCGATGCGTCTCGCAGGGATGTAGAACCATTAAACACCGGCGTTACAAAGGTATTGTCTGTATTCTCAATCAAAAGCTTAGAGGCTTTGATCTTCACATCATAATAGGTATCATCATCCAGCCCTTCCCCTGCCAGATAATCCTGATACTCCGCGCTCTGCTGCGCCTTGGAAGTAACCGGTACATAGCCTTCTGTCTTGGCATATCCAATCTGTACTTCATCCGTAAGCAAATATTGGGCAAACAACCAGGAAGCCAAAACCTCTTGTGAATCCTCTTTGTTAAACACACACACGGAAGGCCCTTGGGAAATCATCGTTGGATTCTCTGTATCAAATTGAGGAATCGGTAAAACTGCCGTCTCAAACTCCACAAATTTATCATCACTGATATCGGAAAGTGGCGCATGTGCTCCCATCCAGGTTGCTCCAGCCGTGGAATCCACTGCAAAGATGCACTGTCCCGCATTCAGAAAATTAGCAGGATAGCTGGATATTTTAAACGTAGAGAAAGCACCTGTCTGTGCATGCTCTGCCACCGTATACAAAAGCTCCTTGGTAGTATCGTTAAAAATCTTAATTTCACCATTTGCATCAGAATATCCGGCATCTTTTTGGCGAAGCATCTGAATCATCATATTATCTGTGGACTTGTAGATAAAAGGAATCATAATCTCCTGCCCATTCACCGCATAGGTTCCGTCCGGATTCTTAGCGGTAGCTGCCTCAGCCACTTCCCACACGAAATCCCATGTCAAAACCTCCGGCAATTCATATCCCAGTTTCTCTAAATAGGTCTTATTTACATAACAGGCTTCCGTGGAACGCATATAGGGAATTGCATAATGACTCTCTCCAAAAGCACATTCCTCCAAGAATTGAGGGATAATCTCCTCCTTTGCAGGACTATCATACAGAAGCCCACTTCCGCCAAGACCATATTTTTCATGGGCAAACAATTCATCCAACTGCACCACGCTGTTGCTTCCGGTCATATAAGTAGCAATATGGTCCGGATAGGTAATACACACATTTGGTGTGGTATTAGTGGCAATATTCGTAATCACATCATTATATATCCTGCCATAGTCCGTGTACAGACGCATATTCACCGTAATATTGGGATACAGTGCCTCAAAATCCGCAATGGCCTTCTCATAAACAGCCGTCTGCAACTTATTGGTATCATTCTTGGCCCAAAATGTAATCTCGTACTCCCTGGTGGTATCAAACTCCTCCGGTACCACAAAGGAGCTTCTCTCCTTAGAACCATGACAACCGGTCAATCCACCCACACCAAGCAGAGCCGCCAGAAGCACGCAGGATACTTTTTTCCACATCTTTCTCATCCCTTGGTACCTCCTCTTGCCACACCCTCCATAATCTTCTTGCGGAAGATTAAAAACAGAACAATCAAAGGCAAAGAAATGCACACCACTGCCGCCATCATGGCCGGAATATTCTCACGTCCAAAGCCGTTTTCGCGAATCTCCTGAATACCGTTAGATACAAGGAAATACGCCTCCTCATCCGTAACCAGACGGGGCCACACATAGGAATTCCAGCACTCAATCACCTTCAAAATAGTAATCGTCACAATGGTAGGCTTGCAGATAGGAATCATCACCTTCCACAAATACTTCAAATCCGAAGTGGCATCCACCTTGGCTGCATAATACAGTTCATCCGGAATCTGGGCAAAATTCTCCTTTAAAAGATAAATATAAAACACAGAAGTTACCGAAGGAAGAATCAGACCCATAAAGGTATTTCTCATATCCAGATTAGTGATGGTCACGTAGTTGGTGATAATCACCAGCTCATTGGGAATCATCATCAACGCCAAAAACAGGGTAAACACCAGATCCTTCCCCGGAAAATCCAATCTCGCAAAAGCAAAGGCTGCCGGT
>JAZQFO010000019.1:0-21131 GCA_045539535.1 Acetatifactor sp. | reverse complement strand
CATCACCACCTGCGTAAACACCTTCCTTGGTGGTCTTGCCGTTTGCCTCATCTGCCACAATGCACTTCCACTTGTTTACCTCAAGTCCCTCAGTAGTGGAAGAAATCAAGGGATTGGGAGAAGTACCCAGAGACATGATTACGGTATCCACATCCATGATGTACTCGGAATCGGGCACCTCCACAGCACGTCTTCTGCCGGACTCATCAGGCTCACCCAGCTCCATCTTGATACACTTCATGCCGGTAACCCAGCCCTTCTCGTCTGCAAGAATCTCAGTGGGATTGGTAAGAAGGTCAAAAATGATACCTTCTTCTTTTGCATGATGTACCTCCTCCACTCTGGCAGGAAGCTCTTCCTCACTTCTACGATATACGATATGTACCTCGGCGCCCAGACGAAGTGCAGTTCTTGCAGCATCCATTGCCACATTACCACCGCCAACAACAGCCACCTTTTTACCACGCATGATAGGGGTATTGGAATTCTCATCAAAAGCCTTCATCAGATTGCTTCTGGTCAGGTACTCGTTGGCAGAGAACACACCGTTTGCATTCTCACCGGGAATACCCATAAACTTAGGCAGACCTGCACCGGAACCGATAAATACAGCATCAAAGCCTTCCTCATCCATCAGTTCATCAATAGTGGTGGACTTACCGATTACCACATTGGTCTCGATTTTAACGCCAAGAGCCTTTACATTCTCAATTTCCTTGGCAACTACTGCAGTCTTGGGAAGACGGAACTCAGGAATACCATAAACCAGTACACCGCCGGCCTCATGCAATGCCTCAAAAATAGTTACATCATAACCCATTTTAGCAAGATCGCCCGCGCAGGTAAGACCTGCAGGACCGGATCCAATAACGGCAACCTTCTTACCGTTTTTCTCCTTGGCACCCTCAGGCTTTACGCCATTTTCTCTTGCCCAGTCAGCTACAAAACGCTCCAGCTTACCAATGGAGATGGGCTCGCCCTTAATACCTCTGATACACTTACCCTCACACTGACTCTCCTGAGGACATACACGTCCGCATACAGCAGGAAGTGCACTGGACTCGCTAATCACCTGATAAGCCGCCTCAATATCTCCCTCTTTTACCTTAGAAACAAAGCCGGGAATATCAATCGCTACCGGACAACCCTTAACACACTGTGCATTCTTACAACCGATACATCTGGAAGCTTCTGCCATAGCCTCTTCCATGTTATATCCAAGACAAACCTCTTCAAAATTGGTGGCGCGCACCTTTGCATCCTGCTCTCTTACAGGAACTCTCTTCATTACGTCCATCGTTCTTCTCCTTTTTTCGTCTTATTCGCAGTGTCCGCAGCCGCCGTGATGGGTATCTCCCTCTTCCACTGCAAGAACAGCTCTTCCTTCAGCAGTCTTGTACATCTGCTGGCGTCTCATAGCCTCGTCAAAATCAACTGCATGTCCGTCAAACTCAGGACCGTCTACACATGCAAATTTCACCTTGCCTCCTACAGTTACACGACATGCACCACACATACCGGTACCGTCCACCATGATAGGATTCAAGCTGACAATGGTAGGAATCTCAAGCTCCTTGGTAAGGAGACATACGAATTTCATCATAATCATGGGACCAATTGCTACGCAAAGATCATATTTTTTACCTTCTGCCACCAGGTCCTTGATGGTCTGGGTGACCATACCGCTACGACCGTAGGAACCATCATCGGTAGTTACATAGAGATTACCGGCAACTGCCTCCATCTCTTTCTCCAGAATCAACATATCCTTGGTCTTGGAACCAACGATAACATCAGCATCCACACCATGCTCATGAAGCCATTTTACCTGGGGATACACAGGTGCAGCACCTACACCACCTGCCACAAACAAAATGTTCTTATGCTTCAGGCTCTCGATTTCCTCGTCTACAAGCTCAGATGCACAACCCAAAGGACCAACGAAATCATGGAATGCATCACCCTCGTTTAAATTTGCCATCATCTTAGTGCCGGCGCCCACAGTCTGGAACACAATAGTAACTGAACCAGCCTCTCGATTATAATCACAGATAGTCAAAGGGATTCTCTCACCCTCCGCATCCATTCTCACAATAACAAACTGTCCCGGCTGGCAGGACTTTGCCACTCTTTTGGCCTCAACATCCATCAAATAGATATTGGCAGCCAGCTCCTGTTTTTTCAGAATTTTGTACATAAGGTCCACCTCTCCATTCATTTTTATTGCGTACGTTTCTACACTTCTGTCAGTGTGTAGACACCGTTCTCAATCTGTAGTTCATATAAATTACCTGTATATGCGTTGACTGCGTAATAATTGCCGGTCTTCGCACCGATACCCTCTGCATCCAGCAAGACCTCTGCTACAACATAAAAATCATTGATATCATTGATATTGATCACCCAAAGGAAATGATACTGATAACAAGCCTTTGTTTCGTCAAAATGACCGGAATGATCTATGATTTTCCCTGTTGACAAAGTATATTCCCGTACCTTGTCCACTGCAGTCTCAGCTGTAATATCCGTATTCAACACAAATGTATAAGTCCGTTCCACTATCTGGCTTGTACGACCGGTTTCCAGACGTGCAAACTTAAACGTAGTCACCCCCAATGGCATGGGAATGGGTTCTGTATAACAAAGGGAATCCATGGTCGGCTCTGTTCCGTCCGTGGTGTAGTAGATATTCTCCGAATCATTCATTACCGTTATAAATATCGGAGCACTGTACTCACCGCCATCTACATTGATTTCAGGTGCTTCCAGTTCCTCTACATCCACATAATATTCAGCACTTGAAACCGTACTGCACACACCGTTCTCATTAACAAATACAGCCCTGACAATATACATGCCATTCTCCAGAAGAATCGGTGCGGTGTAAGTAGAGGAATTCTCCGTAGGGACTCTGCCGTTAATGGTATAATAAATAGTCCCCTTTCCTGTTACCGTCAACTTCAACGCCTGCACTTCGCTATATTCTCCCGGTGCCACACTAAACTGAGGCGGTGCCGCCAGATACCCATGATACATAGATTTTATGGCTTCACTCTCACAGGCTAACAACATATCATTTATAGCCTGATATTCGCCTCTTGCACGATAAACTGCAATCAATTTACCATATGCACTTTCCAGTTGCTCCGCATCGGTATTTACATCATCCACAATACTATGTAACCAGTATTCATATTCTGTTTTATCGTTTTTTAGGAAATATACCTCCGCCATTTCAAACTTTAGATCCACATTGAATCTATCCAATTCCATGGCTCTGGTATAATGTCGGATTGCCTTTTCATAATTCTCTTTGGCTACAGCATGCCTGGCTTTTTCAATCTGGTCATCAGGCGAAAAATACTGAACCATCATTATTATTCCGATTATCAGCCCGATAACAAGTGCTACAATGGCACTCCATCCTACAAGCAACCGGTTTTTTGCCTTTTCTGCTTCCTTTTGGTCCTGCAGATCTGACTCGGCTACGCCTTCGAGAATATGTTCAATACTTTGCTCTATGTTGCGTTCCAGCTCCGGCTCAAAATCAGGTACAATATGAATATCTTCGCCACAGCTTTCACAATAGAGTCGGCCCTCCTTCATCTCTGCCCCACAATTCGGACATTTCATAAGCAGTTCCTCTCACCTTATCTTTTGTTAGAACAAGCCTCTTATTCTTCCTTCATCATCCACATCTATGCGATGTGCTGCCGGTTCCTTAGGAAGTCCCGGCATGGTCATAACCGCACCGGTCAGTACAACCACAAAACCTGCTCCTGCCGAAACATAAACCTCTCTGATATTTACCTCAAAATCCGTAGGTCTGCCTAAAAGTGTAGGATCATCAGATAAAGAATACTGATTCTTGGCCATACATACCGGCAAATTGCCATAACCCAGCTTCTCCAGCTTTGCAATCTGATTCATCGCAGAAGGTGCAATTACCACATCCCTTGCACCATAAATTTCTGTGGCAACAGTGCGAATTTTTTCAACCAGACTTAAGTCATCCTCATACAACGGCTTGAAATGACTTTCTTTGTTTTCCAATGTATTTAATACCTTGTTCGCCAGTTCCACGCCGCCTTCGCCGCCCTGTGCCCACACATTAGCCACAGTAAACTCACAGCCTCTCTCCTCACAGAAACCCTTTACAAATGCAAGCTCTGCCTCCGTATCAGATACAAAGGAATTCAACGCCACAACAATAGGCACACCGTATTTCTGTACATTTTCAATATGCTTTTCCAGATTAACAATTCCGGCCTTCAGTGCATCCAAATTCTCATTGGACAAATCTGCTTTTGCCACGCCGCCATTGTACTTCAGTGCACGAACAGTAGCCACCAAAACCACTGCATCCGGCTTCAATCCGGCCTTGCGGCACTTGATGTCAAAGAACTTCTCCGCACCCAAATCTGCACCAAATCCGGCCTCTGTAATGCAGTAATCAGCCATTTTAAGAGCTGCCTTAGTGGCACGCACAGAATTACAGCCATGTGCAATATTGGCAAAGGGACCACCATGTACCAAAGCCGGAGTATGCTCCAAAGTCTGAATCAGATTAGGCTTCATAGCATCCTTTAACAGCGCAGCCATAGCACCAACCGCCTGCAAATCACCGGCAGTTACAGGCTCACCGGCATAATTGTAAGCCACAACCACACGGGACAACATCTCTTTCAAGGTCTTCATATCATCTGCAAGACAAAGAATCGCCATGATTTCGCTGGCTACAGTAATCACAAAATGATCCTCTCTTACAAATCCATCCGTCTTACTGCCAAGACCTACCACAGTGTTGCGAAGGGCTCTGTCGTTCATATCCACGCAACGTTTCCAAACCACCTGTCTTGTATCAATTCCCAGCGCATTCCCCTGATGAATATGATTATCCAAAAGAGCGGCCAGCAAATTATTGGCAGAGGTAATGGCATGAAAATCTCCCGTAAAATGAAGGTTCAAATCCTCCATAGGAACCACCTGCGCATAGCCACCGCCTGCAGCGCCACCCTTAATACCAAAACAAGGGCCCAGTGAAGGCTCACGCAGAGCAATTACAGCCTTCTTGCCAAGCTTGCCAAAGGCCTCACCAAGACCTACTGTCACAGTGGTTTTACCCTCGCCTGCGGGAGTGGGATTAATGGCGGTAACAAGAATTAACTTGCCATCCTTTTTGTCTTTTAAAGTCTCCAAATACTCATCGGAAAGCTTCGCTTTATATTTGCCATACAACTCCAAATCATCCTGTGAAATACCCAGGCGCTCCGCCACAGCTGTAATAGGCTCCAACACAGCCTCCTGTGCAATTTCAATATCTGTTTTCATCATGAATCCTCCACTGATGTTTTTCAATTAAATTTCTTCTAAAAGCTGCTCAAACTGCTCCATACTCATCAGGACCTTACGGGGCTTGGTGCCTTCTTCTTCACCTACAACACCATATTCACACAACTGGTCCATAATACGTGCCGCACGGTTAAAACCAATTTTAAATACACGCTGCAGCATACCGATGGATGCCTTGTCCTTGTCGATAATGAAGCGACCTGCCTCAACAAAATACTCATCTCTTCCGCTATCGCCGCCTGCTGCGCCACCACCGCCTGCACCACTGCCGGAAGAAGTTCCGATGCTGTTGATTTTCTCCTGAATATCTTCTGCATAAGTATTGCCCAGCATCTGATTTTTAAGGAAATCCACCACATCAGATACTTCCTTGTCAGATACGAAGGCACCTTGTATACGGGCCGGTTTGGAATAACCCTGAGGGTAAAACAGCATATCACCCTTACCCAGAAGCTTCTCAGCACCAACCATATCCAAAATGGTTCTGGAATCCACACCACTGGACACAGCAAATGCCACACGGCTTGGCATATTTGCCTTAATCAGACCGGTGATAACATCCACACTTGGACGCTGCGTTGCAATGATTAAGTGAATACCGCATGCTCTTGCAAGCTGAGCCAGACGACAAATGGATTCCTCCACCTCACCGGGGCTAACCATCATCAAATCTGCCAACTCGTCCACAATAATCACAATCTGAGGAAGCTTTGCGGGCACATCTTCTTCGGCATTCTCACGCATAGTTTCAAGCTTTTTATTGTATCCCTTTAAATCACGCACATTATAATCGGCAAATTTTCGATATCTGTCTTCCATCTCGGAAACTGCCCAATGCAAGGCCGCTGAAGCCTTCTTGGGATCTGTTACAACAGGAATGAGCAGATGAGGAATGCCGTTATAAACGGACAGCTCTACTACCTTGGGGTCCACCATAATCAGCTTCACATCATCCGGATGCGCCTTGTACAAAATACTCATAATCAATGTATTGATACAAACCGACTTACCGGAACCGGTAGCGCCTGCTATCAGCATATGGGGCATCTTTGCAATATCTGCCACAATGGTTTTGCCGGCAATATCCTTACCAACCGCAAAGGCAATATTGGAGGGAAACTCCTTGAATTCGTTGCTTTCGAACAAATCTCTTAAAGCAACCGTCATATTCTCTTTGTTAGGCACCTCGATACCAATGGCAGCTTTGCCTGGAATAGGTGCTTCAATACGGATATCTGTAGCCGCAAGATTCAACTTAATATCATCTGTAAGACCTACAATTTTGGACACCTTTACGCCCTGCTCCGGCTGAAGCTCATATCTGGTAACGCTGGGTCCCTGACTGATGTCGGTAATCGTTACCTTTACGCCAAAGGTATTCAAGGTCTGCTGAAGACGCATTGCAGTCTCCTTTAATTCCTGTGTTGAATCCGTTGCAGACCCACTCCCCTTCTGCAATCTGGAAAGAGGCGGGAACATGTACTTGCGGGGAACCTTCTTCTCCGCATTTTGAATATCCTTATGAATCTGATTCTCTGCAGGAGAAAGACCATTATCCTTAGGTGCCGTTGCTGAAGGTCGGGAAGCTGACATTTCCTTCATTCCAGCCCCGGAAGCCGTCGCAGTGGCGCCCCCTGCTGTAACACCGTCTTTGTGTACACGAATCTGTTCGGCTTGTCTTGTAAGTAAAGGATCATTTTTAGGCGCCGCTGTGACCACCGGCTCTTCCATAACTGTTTCAGCTCCCGCCGAAACCTCCGAAAGGGTTACCTGATGGGCGGTGCGCACTCTGATCTTGTCAAAATCAAACTCCGAAGCCGCAGATGACTCTGCCGTAAGAGAACTCTTTTTGTCCGTATTCTGTACAGCTGTATTGGTTTCCGGCTCTTTGTATGTGATTTCATGGATATCGTCCCGTCTTGCAGGCTCCTCTTTTTTTAGAGAGGTGTCCATCATAACACCGGCCACCTTTTTCTCCATGCGGGGAACCTTTTCTTCCTCAGGTTCCTCTTTATTCAAAAGCTTCTGATTTTCAAGCTCCTCCGCTCTAAGACGACGTTCTTCTTCCCGTTCCTCACGGATACGCTCCTGCTCTTGTCTGCGAACAAGGGCAGCCTCTCTTCTACGCTGTGCGTCCTCTGCCGAGAACTCTCTAATCTTCTCAGAACCACTCTTAACACCGTTTAAGAAGGACTTTTCTGTTACAAGAATCAGACTGACTATCGTACACAAAAGCACTACCAGTACGGTTCCTACAGTTTCAAGACTATGATGCAGCATATAAGTCAGGCTTCCGGCAAGCACACCGCCGCCCTTTCTGCCCAGACTGCTATGCTGATAAATCTCCTTCGCACTATATAGCTCCAAGGAAGCGGCATTACCGCTGATAAGCTCACAGACCACACCGATCATAAGCACCAATACAATCCCTGCAATCAGCTTGCGAAGCGCTGTAGGACTGCCTTCATTGGCCAGCCAGAAAGACACTGCCACAAACACAAGAACCGGAATTGCATATGCTAAAAATCCAAAAATACCAAACATTACGTCACGAATGGCGTTACCTACAGGTCCCACCACACCGAAATTGCAGAAGAACAATAAAATCATAACTATGGACAGAACAATCAGTCCGATTTCATGAAATAATGCACTATCCTGCTGTGCCTGTTTTGCTTCAATTCGTTTGGTTGTATTTCTTGTAGTAGTCTTCTTGGAAGCAGCCCCCCTGCCGGAGCCCCCTCCTCTTGAAGAACCTGAGTTTCTTGATGATTTATTCGATGAGGAAGCCATGTTCCTTCGTACCTCCGATTTTTCTTCTCTTAAAGATAAAGTATACCATTTTTCTTGTGTTTTGTCATCACTTTAACGAACTTTTTCCGCAATCAATTCATGGAGTTTGCGAATCGCTTTATCAATACCTCCCACCTCGTTGATAATACCATGTTTAACTGCTTCTTCTCCTACCAATATCGTACCTACGTCCTTGGTCAAAAAACCGGTTTCCATCATCAAATCCTCTAAATGTGACTTCTCCACTTGAGCTTGTCTGCATACAAATCCTGTAATCCGGTCCTGAATCAACTTAAAATAGTCAAAGGTCTGGGGAACACCAATCACCATGCCATTCATACGAACCGGATGAATCACCATGGTCCCGGTGGGCACGATAAAGGAATAATCCGTACTAACCGCAATAGGAACGCCGATGGAATGACTTCCACCTAAAACCAGCGAAACCGTAGGCTTACTCAAAGAAGCCAGCATCTCCGCAATAGCAAGCCCTGCTTCCACATCACCACCCACTGTATTAAGAATCACCAAAACACCTTTTATTTCCTTACTGTCCTCTATGGCTGCAAGTTGCGGAAGCACATGTTCATATTTTGTGGTTTTGGAATTGCCCGACAAATTATCATGTCCCTCGATTTCCCCTATAATAGACAAAAGATGAATCTCGTGTTTTTCCTTATTTTCATCCAATGTAAGCTGCCCTATTTGTTCAATTCTTTGGTCCTTATGTTCTTCTTTTTTTATTTTTTCTTCAGAAATACTACCATTCTGATTTTTTGACATGTTTCCTCCCACACAATTTCTGTTTTAGAATTTGCTAAAAAAAGACCTTACCTTTCGGTAGGGTCTTTTTAGTATTTGCACTTTATAGCAAAATATCCGTCACATGCTAATAAGGAATGTCAAAATCATCATCCTCTGCAACTTCATAGTCATAATCCATAATCTTCCGCTCGTGTTTTTTAGGTAACGGTAACGGATTCTCAATAAAATTAATTGTAGGCATCTTGGGCATATTGGCTGTAATGTCCACCGGTTCAAGTCGTTCTTCTTCCGCAGCAGAATTGTCAGAATCCACTGTACTTTCAGGAGGCTGTTCTACAATGTTTTCTGTCAGTGCATCCTCTGTTTTTTTCTTCTTAAACAGCTTTTTCTCAGCCTTTACACGCTCCACCTTTGGAAGCTTTCTTGCAAAAGCGTCCTCAATTCCCGCACCTGCAAGAATCACACAAAGCAGATACAAAAATGCATAATCACCAAAGTAATCAGGCGCAGACATGCCAAACGAAACGCCCACCGCCATCAACATCGCAGCAAAAATCCATACTCCTCTTTTGCCAAGCGAACGGGTACACCAAAAGCTGACACAGCCAAACACAAGAAGTGCATTGACCAAAACCATATCAAGCAGACCGCCGTTCCATGCTGTGGGAATATAGAACCAATATCCCTTTGGTACGCAAAGGGACAACTGTCTGAAAAGAGATGCAAATTCACCATGCATTCTCCAAAATGCAATCACCGCCACCAGAACAATGCCAATAAAAACTACCGCCGGACTGCTTAAAACTTCTTCAAACCATTTTTCAAAAGCCCGCAGGCTACCCGGACGAATGGTCTCCTCATCCCGATAATCGATTTCATCATCCTGTCTTGTACCATCAAAGCAAATCACACCTGTCAGAATCACCAAAAGTGTGATTCCGGCCACATCCAGATAACAGCTAAAACCAACAAAAATACCGGCCGCAACGTAACAGAGCGCAGCAAAAATCTGCTCCCAAAGACGCTTTGAGTTCGCCATTGCATTGGCAATCCCACCAATAAAATTCAGTGCAATGCCGTAACAAAATAAGAATGTCAAAAAACCATTGAGCCTGGAAGTTTCCTCCAACATGTAGGGAGCAAAACCTAAAAATGCCGTAGCCATAAGTGCTGCCACCGGACCGGCAAGCTTTCTGACGCCAAAATACATACATATTACTGCGCAAATCAAGAGTACCAGTTGTAGCACAATCGCTCCAAAGGGGCGGTTTCCAAACAGTAACAACGCAAAGTTCAACAGATAAAGATATACCCTATAGCCTCCATGGGGCTCAATAACATAAAACTCGCCGGGTGTAACCTGTGCCGCCTTATAGGCAGCATCCCCCGCCACATTCCACGAAACTTCAGGACGCAAAAGCAGCATACCCACAAGCATTGCCACAAAAAACAACGCCTCCACGATAACGCAAGTCGTTCTCTTTTCTGCAAAGAACCTGCGCAGCTCTTCCTTTTGTACAAGTTTATGTACCCATACCACAGATGCACCCGGAAGCAGAGCTGTCACAACTGCTCCAACAATCCCCGCCACGGTAATATAACCGCTCCGAGCACTAAGCGCAAACGCCAACAAAACAAGGCTCGCGCATGTAGCAAGCGCATAAAGGACCCATATGCAAATGTCAGGTATCTTACTTTTGTTCATCCGCCAAAACCTTTTCAATGTTATAACGAGGTCTCTGTTTT
Source organism: Acetatifactor sp. (assembly GCA_045539535.1). Classification (GTDB taxonomy): domain Bacteria; phylum Bacillota; class Clostridia; order Lachnospirales; family Lachnospiraceae; genus Acetatifactor. Next base: position 10,475 of record JAZQFO010000019.1, on the reverse strand, counting down.
ACCTCAATGTAAATCTTACCGATATACTGACCAACCAGACCGATTGCCAGAAGCTGTACGCCCCCCAGGAACCAAACAGACAAAATCAGTGAAGTCCAGCCTGCAACCACATGACCGGTAAAGTATGAAATCAATGCATACACTGCCGCAAGGATACTGAAACATACAATTGCAACACCCAGTCCCAGGATCATAGTAATGGGCTTTACACTAAAAGAGGAAATACCGTTAAATGCAAGTGCAAGCATCTTCTTCAAAGGATACTTGGACTCTCCTGCCACTCGTTCTTTACGGTCATAGTATACACAATCCGTTTTGTAGCCAATCAAAGGAACCATTCCTCTCAAAAACAGGTTGGTCTCCTTATACTGGGAAAACTGTTCCACCGCACGTTTACTCATAAGACGGAAGTCCGCATGATTATATACTGTTTTCACACCCATAAGCTCCATGACCTTATAAAAGCCCTGGGCCGTAGTTCTCTTAAAGAAGGTATCTGTCTTACGCTCTTTTCTCACACCATAAACAATATCGTTGCCGGCATGGAATTTATCAATCATTTCTTCGATAACGGTAATATCATCCTGCAAATCTGCATCGATGGACACCGTCACATCGCTCAAGTCCTTAGCGGTAATCAAACCGGCAGTCAATGCAAACTGATGTCCTACATTTCCCGCAAGATTCACACCAAAAACCTGGGCGGGGTAAGCATTATGCTCCTCCTCAATCAGCTCCCATGTGCGATCCTTACTTCCGTCATTGACAAACATTACAAAACTGTCTGCACCAATTTTCCCTTTGGATACAAGATCATTTAATACCCCTCTCAGCGCCTCGGAAGAAATCTTAAGCATCTCCTCCTCATTATAACAGGGTACTACAATCGCCAGTCTATCCATATGAATCCTCCGATTATTCTTAGCTTATCCTTCGATTGCCTGCTTTAAATCAGCAATAATGTCATCCACATGCTCAATACCTACAGAAAGACGAATCAAATCAGGCGCAACACCTGCTTCCTTAAGCTGCTCGTCATTCATCTGACGATGAGTGTGGCTTGCGGGATGAAGCACACAGGTTCTCGCATCTGCAACATGAGTTACAATAGCAGCAAGCTGCAATTTATCCATCATCTTGGCTGCAGCCTCTCTTCCACCCTTAAGGCCGAAGGAAATAACACCACAGCTTCCCTTGGGAAGATATTTCTGACCCAGCTCATAATATTTATTGCTCTTAAGTCCGGGATAATTTACCCATGCCACATCCTCATGCTGCTCCAAAAATTCTGCCACAGCCTGGGCATTCGCACAATGTCTCTCCATACGAAGAGGCAAGGTCTCCAGACCTACATTTAACAAAAATGCATTCTGAGGGGACTGAATGGAGCCCAAATCACGCATCAGCTGTACGGTTGCCTTGGTAATATAAGCCGCCTTGCCGAATTTCTCAGTGTAAGTCACACCATGATAAGACTCATCGGGAGTGGTCAGACCATGGAATTTGTCACCATACTTGTCCCAGTCAAAGTTGCCGGAATCTACAATTGCACCACCTACACACATTGCATGTCCATCCATGTACTTGGTAGTGGAATGAGTTACAATATCTGCTCCCCATTTAAAAGGATTACAATTGATAGGGGTTGCAAAGGTATTATCAACAATAAGGGGTACGCCATGTGCATGAGCCACCTTTGCAAACTTCTCAATATCAAGCACTACAAGTGCAGGATTGGCAATGGTTTCTGCCAGAACACACTTGGTGTTATCGCGGAACGCCTTGTTCAACTCTTCCTCAGACCAATCAGGATCCACAACCGTGGTCTCAATACCCATCTTCTTCATGGTAACCGTCAAAAGATTGAAGGTGCCGCCGTACACGGTGGAGGACATGATTACATGGTCTCCAGCCTCACAAATATTAAATACCGCATAATAGTTTGCAGCCTGACCGGAGCTGGTAAGCATTGCAGCCACACCACCCTCAAGCTCACAGATTTTCTGCGCTACGAAGTCATTGGTAGGGTTTTGCAGTCTGGTATAGAAATAACCGCTCTCCTCCAGATCAAACAGCTTGCCCATCTGCTCAGAGGTATCATACTTAAAGGTTGTGCTCTGAATAATAGGCAGAACACGGGGCTGACCCTTGGTAGGCTGCCAGCCGGACTGAATACAAATTGTTTCTTTCTTAAAATTAGGATTCTGTGCCACTTTTATTCCTCCCGACATATGTAAAATTCTATAAATTCTAAAAATCCTGTTTTGAAATAAGTATAGTAAACACCACCCCATAAGGGTGGTGCCCAAAACTATGCTATTTCCACATTACTCATCCCAGTTGTGGTATACTGCCTGCACATCATCGTCATCCTCAAGAAGGTCCAAGGTCTTCTGAAGATTCTTGATAGCAGTCTCATCTGTAAGCTCCACGTAATTCTGGGGAATCATGGTAACTTCAGCGTTAAGCATGGGAACTTTTGCCTCTTCCAACGCCTTTCTCACATCTTCAAATGCATCGGGATCAGTAAGGATTTCATAGCTGTCATCCTCCTCTGCAAAATCCTCTGCACCTGCGTCAAGAGCAGTCATCATCAGATCATCTGCATCCATGTCGCACTCTTCTTTGTCAATGATAATCTGACCCTTCTTGTCAAACATAAAGGATACACAGCCGGGGGTACCAATGTTACCCTGGCCCTTAGTAAATGCACTTCTTACATTTGCAGCAGTACGGTTCTTATTATCAGTCAAAGCATCTACAATAATTGCAATACCGTTGGGACCATATCCCTCGTAAGTAATATACTCGTAGTTTACATTGCCCACATCACCTGCAGCCTTTTTAATACCGCGCTCGATGGTATCATTGGGCATATTGTTTGCTTTTGCCTTGGAAATTACAGCAGCCAGTCTGTAATTGTTAGCAGGGTCGGGTCCACCCTCTTTTACAGCAACAGCAATTTCACGGCCGATAATGGTGAAAATCTTACCCTTCGCTGCATCATTTTTCTCTTTTTTATGCTTAATATTTGCAAATTTTGAATGTCCTGACATTTTTTATCTCCTTTTTATTTCTAAACATACATTTTTATCATACCATTATTTTCATTTTTCTTCAAGGGGTTCTTCTGTTTATGTCACTTCCTCGCAAAGAATAGCCGAAACTGTCTGTTATGTATTCAGTTCCAGGCTAACCATCAATGCCCGATTCACCTTGTTCATGATCTCACCATCCAAATGACACACCTTATCCTTCAGTCTCTTTTTGTCAATGGTACGCAGCTGTTCTAACAGCACCACCGAATCCTTTTCCATATCATACTTATCTGCACGAAGCTCAATATGTGTAGGAAGCTTCGCTTTATTCATCTTTGAGGTAATTGCAGCGCAGATTACCGTGGGACTGTGTCTGTTGCCCACATCATTCTGAACAATCAAAACCGGACGGATGCCGCCCTGTTCCGACCCTACCACAGGTCTTAAATCTGCGTAATACACATCGCCTCTTCTCATCTTTCCTCCAATCTGCCAAACCGGCCATGCAGATAGTATTGCCTGTTTTATCGGAGGTATTCAATTTTATTCATGATAACCGGACAGATCCTGGGCAGCCACCACACGGCCTCCCTTTACATAAATACGGGGAACACGGTTGCCCAAATCACATACCAGCTCATAATTAAATCTACCGGACAGATCCCCCAGCATTTCCACGCTGATATGCTCCCGGCCATCCGTTCCAATTAAGGTCACTTCATCTCCCATCACAGCTTCAGGAATATCGGTTACATCCACCATAAACTGATCCATGCAAACCCGGCCAAGTATTGGAGCCTTCTTGCCATGAATCAATACATAACCCACCGGACCGGACAACGCTCTGGGGTATCCGTCGCCATAGCCCACCGGAATGGTTGCCACACGCATATCCGCCGTAGCAGTAAAGGTTCCGCCGTAACTGATACTCTGACCGGCATGCACTGTCTTAACATAAACAATGCTACTCTTCAAAGAAAGCACGGGTTGCATTTCCTCTTTGCCGCGAAGCACCTCATCCGAGGGACGCAAGCCATAAAGACTGATACCGGCACGTACCAGGTCCATGTTCGCCTCCGGCAATTCCAGAATACCGGCACTGTTAGAACAATGCTTAATAAGTCCTGTCAGTCCAAGCGTTAATTCCAATTGATGAATGAATCCGCTAAACAGCTTTAACTGCTCTTTTGTATTCGTCTTATCTGTCTCATCCGCCCTTGCAAAATGAGTGAAGATACCCTCGATTTCAAGGCTATCGTCAACCGTATATTGCATCAGATTCTCTACAAATCCAAGTCCCTCCTCATCGGGGGTAATTCCGATGCGCCCCATACCGGTATCCACCTTAATATGCACCTTCATAGGCTTACCGGCTTTCTTGGCACTCTCAACAAGCTCCGGCAACTGGCTCTTCTCAAAAACCGTTGCCCGAATGCCCTCTTTTGCCATGCGCTCATAGGCATAACCATAACTGTAGCCCAAAACCAATATAGGCTTGGTAATGCCATTCTCCCTAAGCAGAAATGCCTCTTCCGGTGTCGCTGTAGCAAACCCGTATAAATAATCAAGGGGCTCTAAGCACTTGGCAATAGGAATCCCGCCATGCCCATAGCCGTCTGTTTTAATTACCGCCAGCATCTTAGCTTCAGGATTCATTCCCGCTCTCATAAAGCGTACGTTTTCCATCACGGCATCCAAGTCCACTCTGGCACAAACGCGCTTGTAGTTTTTTATTCTTTGATTTAAATCCATGTTGTATCTCTCCATTTATTTCCATTCAACCTGAGGGCACTTCAAAATTTGTGCAGCAGCCTCCGGCAAATCTCCTGCCATCAGCCCCTGACGACCTTTCCCGGCAGCTACCACATCCCCTGCCATACCATGCAGATATACTCCCGCACAGGCTGCATAAAATGCATTTTGCTGCGCATCCGTAGCATCTGTGGGCTGATACTGTCCCCAAAGACCGGCAATCATCCCGACCAGAACATCTCCGCTGCCGGCTGTGGCCATACCGTCATTGCCGCATATATTCATACAAACAGGCTGCCCCTTTGCACAGACAAAGCTTCTGGCATCCTTGGCCACCACAACTGCATGCAATTGTTCTGCCAAGCCAATGGCATACTGCCATAAGCCGTGTTTTAATTCCGATATGGAATATCCGCTCAAACGACTTAACTCGCCCACATGAGGGGTAATCACTACTTGTCGGTCCTTCTGACCGGAAAGTGCTGCAAACAGCGCCTTTTGCTCCGCCAAAATATTTAATCCGTCTGCATCGATTAGTAAAGGCTTCTTTGAATGGCAAATCACCGTCTCCATTGCATCAAACGCCTGCTTTGACTTGCCGATTCCGGGGCCCACAGCAACAATATCTGCCCATAAAAGCGCTTCATTCAATGCATCATAATTTCCAAACATAGCCTCCGGGATACTTTCCTGCAAAACCACACGATTGCTCTGGTCCGTAATCACTTTCACCATGCCGGCTCCAACGCGATATGCAGCCTTTGCTGCAAGAATTGCCGCACCTGCCATGCCTTCACTGCCCGCTACCAAAAGCACCTTGCCAAAAGTTCCCTTATTCCCGGCACTGTTTCTGCCCGGAAGCCAAGACGCCCAGTCATCCTTCAGACAAAACATTGCAGGAGTCTTCCCGCCAAAGCTGCGTTCATTGATTCCGATATCTGCCACATGCACCACGCCTGCATGCTCACACCCCGGATACAGATATAAACCTCTCTTCGCATAAGCAAAGGTAATGGTTTCATCTGCAGAAACAGCACAACCAAGCACCTGTCCCGTATCGCTGCAAATTCCGCTGGGCACATCCACGGCAAGCTTATATCCCTCCAGCTTGTCGAAAAGCTCTATGGCATTTTTATAAACACCGGACACCTCTCTGGACAGACCTACTCCAAACAGCGCATCTACTAGAATAGTATATTCTAAAGATGCCGGTTTGTCACTCACCCGGACATCATATGCCTCTAAAATTTTACGTTGGGCAAGCCATCCGGCAGAAGCCTTTGACGTATCACCTATACACCAAAGCTCCACCAGCATACCACACTCCGTCAGAAGTCTGGCAAGCGCAAGTCCGTCTCCCCCATTATTGCCCACACCGGCAAGTATCAGAACGCTTGCTCTGCGGCTTCTTTTGAACCCACTTGCACATTGCATCTCATCCCATACCGCAAGAATACGTTCCCGTACTGCCAAGGCCGCCCGTTCCATCAGAACCGCTCCCGGTATGCCGATTTGTTCTATTGTATTGGTATCATAGCGGCGCATCTCCTCCGCTGTCACCACATATCTCATGACATTCCTCCTGACATATGTTTCAAGTTTACGCTGAAAAGAAAAATTGTGCAAGCCCTAAACAAACAAAAAAAGAGTCCGAAGACTCTTTTTTATAACCGATGCGGTTATTCACCATATTTAGCATCAAACAGATTCATTACCTCCGCACCAAACACGTCATTCATGTAGGTATAAATCTCCTGATTCTTAAACTCCATCTCTTGTTTGCGAACAAGATTCTTTTTTAGTTCGATACGAACCTGTGTCACCCACTCGCCTATCTCTTCGATAGCTTTTTCATTGTCATGCATGGTATCATAACAATACTCCATAGTAAAAAGCATCAGCTTTACATTTAACCTGTCAATCTCTCTTGGCAAATCAATCAGCTCTTCCTGATAGCTTTCCAGCTTCTCATTACATTCAGCAATCAGACGCTTATTATTCTCGATATCCTCTTCCAGCTTTTTATTACCCGTCTGAGACATCTCGTCCACCATGGATACAATATCATTCATCAACTTTTTCTTCAGACGCTTAATATCCTTCGTCTCGGTATTTAACTTGCCTTGGCGTTTCAAAAGCGCATTCAGTTCATCTTCCAAATCCTTAATCATGGCACGACCATTTTCGTCCAGCAACCGATACCATTTATTATCCAATGTAAGGATAGGAATCTTCTTGCCTATCAAGGCCTCTGAAAACTTTTCCTGCCTGTTCTTATCTGCCATAGCGCCTCCTTGCGCCCCTATAGGGTTCGCCTACGCCTTGTCCTGCGACATACGGTTAATATTGTATGAAAGCTTCATCAGACTATCTGACAAGTGTACATTCTCTACCAAAATCCCATCCGGAACATTCAAATCCACATGCGCAAAATTCCAAATCGCACGAATTCCGTTTTCCACCAGAACATCCGCAATATTCACTGCACTGGTCTTAGGAATGGTAAGCACAGCAATATCAATGTCGTTCTCGCGCACAAAGCTCTCCAGCTCCTCCATGGGCTTTACTTCTACACCACGGACCTCATCACCCACAAGCTCAGGATTCTTGTCAAACATGCCCTTGAAATAAAAGCCTCTGCGCTCAAAATTCAGGTAATTACCAAGAGCTCGTCCTAAATTACCGGCTCCGATAATAATAAAATTATGCTTGCGATCCAAACCAAGAATCTTGCCTATTTCATCGTACAGATACTCAACATTGTAACCATAACCCTGCTGACCGAAGCCACCAAAATTGTTGAAATCCTGACGAATCTGAGATGCGGTAACCTTCATCAGCTCACTAAGCTCCTGTGATGAAATACGCTCCACACCTTCATCCTTCAAATCCCCTAAATATCTCAAATATCTGGGCAAACGGCCAATCACGGCCTGTGAAATTTCTTTTGTTTCCAAAGGTATCCCTCCAAACTAGCATTATACGTTCTTCTCTATCCATATCATACCACTTTGTTAAAAACGTGTCAATATTTTTATATTATTATTAACTTATAATCCCTCTGAAAATTCGTCATGGAATTGACACAACTCTTTCCACAAGCTAAAATAGATAAAGTATATCATAAAACGAACGAGGAACAACCATGATACTTTCATGTCAAAATATCAGTAAGGCATTTGTAGACCAACAGATTCTTAAAAATATCAGCTTTCACATTGAAGATTATGAAAAAGCTGCCATCGTAGGCATTAACGGCGCCGGCAAAACCACACTTCTGCGTGTTATTGTAGGGGAACTGGCACCTGATGAAGGCCTGGTGACCTTTGCCAAGGACAAAACCTTCGGCTATCTGGCCCAGAACGATGCCGTAAATACAGACAATACGATTTATGAGGAGCTTTTGTCAGTGAAGCAGGGACTTGTGGAACTGGAGAAACAAATCCGTGACGCAGAGGAAGCTATGCACCACACAGAAGGAGAAGCACTTGAAGCTTTGATGAAACGCTACAGCGACCTTACTCATGCTTTTGAAATGGGTGACGGATATGCCTATCGCAGCGAGCTTGTGGGCGTACTAAAGGGTCTTGGCTTTGCGGAGGAGGAATTTAACAAACCCGTTTCCACTCTCTCCGGCGGCCAGAGAACCCGCGTTGCACTGGGCAAGCTTCTTTTACAGAAACCGGATTTAATTATTCTGGATGAGCCTACCAACCACTTGGATTTGAACTCCATTACATGGCTGGAAACCTATCTTTTAAATTACAAGGGCGCTGTACTTATTGTATCCCATGACCGATTTTTCCTAGACCGTATCGCTACCAAAGTAGTAGAAATCGACCAGAGCAAAGCTACCACATTTTCCGGCAACTACTCTGACTACGCGATAAAAAAAGAACAGCTTCGCATTGCTGCCAGAAATGCTTACTTAAACCAGCAACGGGAAATTAAGCATCAGGAAGAAGTAATCGAAAAGCTTCGCTCCTTTAACCGCGAGAAATCCATTAAGCGTGCAGAGAGCCGCGTAAAGGCTCTGGACAAGGTAGAACGCCTGGAAAAGCCCACGGAGCAACGCACAGACATGCGCCTTACCCTTACGCCCTACCGCACCAGCGGCAATGACGTACTTACCGTGGAAGGTCTGGCTAAATCCTTCGGCTCGCACAAGCTTTTCGATAATGTTAATTTTGAAATCAAACGCGGAGAACATGTAGCAATTATCGGGGATAACGGCACCGGCAAAACCACTCTGTTAAAGATTCTGAACGATATTCACGCTGCAGATGCCGGCTCTTTCACCTTAGGTACCAATGTAGAAATCGGTTACTACGACCAGGAGCACCACGTGCTCCACGAAGATAAAACCCTGTTCGAAGAAATATCCGATGACTACCCCTATCTCACCAACACCGAGATTCGAAATGTTTTGGCTGCATTTTTATTTACAGGGGATGACGTATTTAAACTGATCAAAGAATTAAGTGGTGGCGAACGCGGACGCGTATCATTAGCTAAGCTTATGCTTTCCGAAGCCAACTTCCTCATCATGGATGAGCCTACCAACCACTTGGACATCATGTCCAAGGAAATTTTGGAGGACGCCCTCAATGGCTACGAAGGCACCGTACTCTACGTCTCCCACGACCGATATTTCATCAACAAGACTGCCACACGTATCTTGGATCTGACCAACGGCCGGTTTGTTAATTACATCGGCAACTATGACTACTATTTGGAAAAGAAGGACACCCAGATGGCGGCACTGGGACTTGTGGATACTTCTGCTTCCAATACCGTCTTTTCAACCGGCAGTTCAGCCGCTTCCAAGAGTGCTGCCCCCTCTGAAAACAAGCTGGACTGGAAAGCCCAAAAGGAGGAACAGGCCCGCCAGCGCAAGAAGGAAAATGATTTAAAGAAATGCGAAGATAAAATCGCACAGCTGGAGGCGCGCCTTGCCGAAATTGATGCAGAAATGTCCGATCCTGCCAATGGCACGCAGGTGCTGAAGTTGCAGGAACTTGCTAAAGAGCAGGAAGAAATTAATACCGAATTAGAGATTCTCTACGAAAAATGGGAAGAACTTGCGGAGTAATTCATGCAAGCAAAAAGCAGACTAAAACCCAACATTTTAGTCTGCTTTACTTTTAACATTCCATTTTCATTCTTTACATCAAACTATCCAAAGTCTCACGAATCGCCTGGATAAACTCCAAACTGTTCAGAATCACAGGATTCTCGCAAGTGGAAATCATGGACAAGCTCTTGGTCATCTTGCCATCCTCGATGGTCTTGATACAAGCCTGCTCCAGCTTATCTGCGAATGCCATAAGCTCTGCATTACCGTCCAGCTCGCCACGCTTTCTGAGCGCACCGGTCCATGCAAAAATGGTTGCGATAGAGTTGGTAGAGGTCTCCTCTCCCTTTAAGTGCTTGTAATAGTGACGCTGTACGGTGCCGTGTGCAGCCTCGTACTCGTAGATGCCGTCCGGAGATACCAGAACGGAGGTCATCATCGCCAGCGAACCGTATGCAGTGGAAACCATGTCGGACATTACGTCGCCGTCATAGTTCTTGCAAGCCCAGATGTAACCGCCATTGGAGCGGATCACACGAGCAACTGCATCGTCGATCAGCGTGTAGAAGTACTCAATACCGGCAGCTTCGAACTTCTCCTTGTACTCTGCG
>JAZQFO010000018.1:0-9855 GCA_045539535.1 Acetatifactor sp. | reverse complement strand
AAAATAAAAAATTTTTAAAAGAAAATGAAACTTTTTTTCTTCCTCAAAGGTATTAGTGTTAGAAAGGCGTTGAAAACCCTTTTAAGAAATGCTTCATATCTAGGAGGAGAAAGATGAAAAACAAGAAATTAGCAAAAATCGCAGTAGTAATGGCAATGGTAGCAGCATGTGGGTTTACCACCGGTTGCGGTATGAATATGCAGGAGGTGCTAAATCAGGCACAAGCACAGCAGACACAACCGGCTCCTGCTACAAAGGAAAGTGTAGAGCCCGGTCAGGTAACAGAATCTACAGAAGCATCCGTTGAGAGTGCATCAGCAGAATCTGAGGCAGAGTCCATGACAGAGTCTGAGGCAGTGGAAACGGAAGTAGCTACGGAAACGTCGGAAGCTCCTTCCCAGACATCTTCATCCAATTTGTCCGGTGAGTGGACAGACATGAAATTTGAGTTGGCAGGGAAGGCCTATCAGATGCCTGTTGCATACAAGGAGCTGGAGGCAGATGGGTGGACATTTGATTTGGCTGAATATGGTTATGAGGGTGGATATGAGATGCAGCCCGGAGATAAGGTGTATGCCACAATTAATCTGACCAATCCTGATTATGATGAGGATTTGAGCTTGCGTGTGGGATTCAAAAATTATAGTGATGCCGCATTGGATATTAAGGAGTGCGATATCTGGAGCCTTGAATTGGATACTTGCTATGGTCACAGACAGCTTGATTCTTATCCGTCCATGACCATTGGAAACGGTCTGACCATTGGTAGCAGTAAGGCAGATGTGGAGGCGTTGTGTGGTCCTTGCGCAGACCCTTATGTATCTGATTCCGGATATGTGAAATATTCTTATGACGTGGATGATTATAAATTAAAGCTTACTATTTACGATACCATGGGAGTTACATGCTTTGAATTAAGTACATACGAATAAGAAAGTATTTTGGATGAATTATGGAGAGCAATATGAGAAATCGGATTTTATGTATACTTCTCTGCATTGGTTTATTGTTAACCGGCTGTCAGGTTGAGCAGACAGCCGGCTCTGCAATAGAGCATTCCGTGCAGCAATTGCTGATGATATACATGGTTGGTTCTGACTTGGAGACAGAGGCCGGTGTGGCCAGCAGAGATATTGCAGAAATCATAGAAAGCGGTTTTGATGAAGAGAATATGCGGGTACTGCTTTGCGCAGGTGGTACGGACTATTGGTGGACGGAAGGAATTTCCAGCGAGCATGTTGGGGTGTATGAAGTAACCGGACAAGGGCCGGAACAAGTTTACACTCTAAACGGAAGTAGTATGGCACAGGCTGCCACATTAACGGAATTTTTGGATTATGGTTATGAGGCGTATCCCGCAGAGCATTATAGTCTGGTTATGTGGAATCATGGCGGCGGTGCGGTGTTGGGCTTTGGCGCTGATGAAAAGCATGATTATGACAGTTTGTCACTGGCTGAGCTGGATAAGGCGTTTCGGGATAGCAGGTTTAGCGCAGAAGGGAAACGTTTTGACTGGATGGGGTTTGATGCCTGCCTGATGTCCATGTTGGAGGTTGCAAATATTATGGCGCCGTATGCTCGCTATATGGTTGCATCTGAAGAGATGGAAGCCGGCGACGGATGGAATTACGCCTGCTTAAAGCCGATCAGCAAGATGGACAATTATGACGCGCAGACGGCAGCATCCGAGATTATCAGTGCTTACAGTAGTTATTATGAGAGTAATTACAAGTATACACCGGATTACACTATGGCATGTTTAGATCTTGGTTGTGCGCAGAAAGCAGTTGACGGATTGGGTGAATTAATCGAAGTAGCTGCGTTGGAACTGCAACAAAACGGTTACTCTAAGATTGCGAAAATGCGTGATGGCGCCAAGTCCTTTGGTAAAATCAGTGCCGACGGTTTTTATGATACTGTTGATGTATATGACCTTTCAGAGAAAATGAAAAAACAGTATCCAAAGGAGTCGGAAGGTCTGCAGACCGCACTGGATGAGATGGTAGTAAATCTGGCCACCAATGTTCACGGAGCCCATGGTGTTGCATTATATTTTCCCTATGAAAATAAGGGGTATGCAACAGAGTGGATGACTGCATACCAAACCACCGGTTTTAGTGAACCGTATCAGGATTTTCTAAAGTCCTTTACAGAAACACTTTCAGGAAAGAGTCTGGCGGAATGGGATTTGACGGAGGCTGCCCTTAAAGAAAATGAGGAAGTGTCGGGAGAATATTGTGTGCAGTTGACGGAGGAACAATATGCCAACTATGGGCATGCTAAATATTCAGTTTGGGAGGAGGATAGTCCCGGCAACTATATTTGCTGGATTACTTCTACGGATATTACTGCGTATGAAGATGGCAAAATAAGCAGTGCCTTTGATGGAAAACGGTTTTTTATAGGTGATAGCTCAGGCAATTCTCTGCCATGCTGTGTGGCTGAAGTTGAGCGGAATGAAAGTTATACCAAGTATGCAATTCCGATCATGATAACACCCGGAGGAGGGGGATTTTCTCTGGAGGCTGCATATATTCATTTTCGTGTAGATGAACAGCATCCTCAGGGGGAGATTATCGGTACTTATGAACATTTGAAAACAGATAGTACGTTGTTTCCCAATAGAGATATGGTGGAACTTGCGGAAGGGGATATTATTTCTCCGTTCTATTTTGCATCCGATATTGTATTTGGGGAGGATGGAAGTGTGCCGCCTTTTGAGGAATGGGAGTCTGCTTCCGGAATCGGTGACAGCTTCGCAGTGGAAGGCGGGCTTGAGATTTCATTACAACAGGAGCCACCTCAGGAAGGTGCAGCCTATTTTTGTCTGTTTGAGATTGTAGATACCCAGCGTAATTCCTATTTTACAAAGCCTGCTTATATGAAACGGTAAATACATTAACAGAAGAAATGAAGTAACCTTATGAGGAGTGGAGAAGATGAGTCAAAATAAAACAGTGTTTCAATTTCAGGTTAACGCGAATATGGCTGTGATAGAAACCGTTATTCGCAACTGGCTTGTGGCCAATGAATATAAATTTGAACCCAGGCCCAATGCCAATTATTACGCATACAATGACCCCTGGGTCAAGGGAAAAAGAGGTTTTGAGTATTATCTTAACAATAATGTGGTAACGATTGTGGCCTATTTGGGAACCTTTGAAAATCCTACAGATTTGGACGGATTTGTGGGGGCTTTCCCAAAGCAGGCATATAGAGATGATTTAGCTCCTCTCTTAGAAGAGATTAAGAAACTGGAAAACGGCGGACAGCCCACCGGGCAGGCGGCACCGGTTTCTACTGCAGCACCCATGGGGCAGCAGGGACCTCTACCTACAGGCAATACCGTGAACACCTTTGTGGAGCAGAACAACAAAAGGCAGGAAACATTAGTAATGATAGGTTTCATACTGTCGATTGTAGGAGTTTTGATTTCGTGTCTGGGTGTGACTTACGGAGCAATACTTATTGCGTTTGAATTTTACTGTGGTTGTCAGGGATTAAAGTCCGGCAAAAAAGGTCTGGCAATTGCAACCATTGTATTGGCGAGCATAAATGTACTGACCTTGCTGCTTTCTATTGTGTTGACAGTACTTATGGCATAGAAAATATTGTGTTAAAGTCGGGGAGGCATCAAACGCCTCCCTGATTTTTGGTCTTCATTACTTGACGAATTTATTTTTTTGTCCTATAATAAAACATATGTTACATAACACATGTTTGAAAAGGGGTGAGTTCATGCCTCCCAAGGCAAAATACAGCAGAGAAGAAATTATAAATATCGCCTTTGAAATGGCCCGTAAAAAGGGTATAGAGGCAGTGGTAGCCAGAGAATTAGGCAAGGAGCTGGGTACTTCATCTTCACCGATTTTTACCGCTTTTAAAAACATGGCGGAACTGCATTTGGAGGTGCGTAAAGTGGCACTGAGGGAGTTTGAGTCCTATGTAAGTGATGCCTTGAATTATACGCCTGCGTATAAATATGTGGGGATGAAGATGGTGGAGTTTGCTGCGAGAGAGCCGAAACTTTTTCAGCTTGTGTATATGAGAGAGCATGATCAGAGTCAAAGCTACGTGGGGCTGATGGATGAATTGGGGGATACGGTGGATGTTTGTATCCGGGTCATCCAAAAGGATTATGCACTTTCCAAGGAGGAGGCAGAGGTAGTCTTTCGTCAGGTGTGGTTGCACACATTTGGAATTTGTGTCCTGGTGGCGGGGAGGATTTGTCACTTTACGCCTCAGGAGATATCGGAGATGCTGAGCATGGAATTTAAGGGTGTGCTCATGCTGGTCAAATCAGGTCAGTTTTTTGTAGAGCCTGTGAATCAGGTGCAGTAAGGATAAAGATAAAACAAGAGCCGGACGCTAGACGCAGAGCCAATTATCAAGGGATGATTGCTCTGCATTTTTGCTTTTAGGGAAAACGCAAAGCAATCTGCTACAAGGATTGGAGGAGCAGAATATGAAGGAAAAGAGTGCGTTTCAGAAAGTGGTGGCTAGTGTTGGTAAAGTGGTTTGGAGTTTGGTAAGCGTCTGTATTGTGGTGGCAGTTGTGGCGGCAGGAATTCTATATATGCAGCATCAAAAGCAAAGAGAAGTGCAGTTAGGATACGCGCCCGATTATATGACACCGGCGGATGAGCGGGCGTACTGTGCCATGGATTGGACAGCAAGACTTGAGGACGATATTGTCTATGGACAGGCCCAAGGGGCGTCAGGCCTTGAGGATTTGAAGTTAGATGTATACCGGACTTCCAAGGAGGGGCCTAATCCTGCAATTATTTTACTCCATGGCGGTGGTTTGACCTCGGGAGATAAGGGAAGTGCCGGGTTGCTTAAGAGTCTGGCTACTGATTTTGCAAGTATGGGTTATGTGGTGGTTGTGCCCAACTACCGCTTGAGTAATCAGACCTATACCAGTGCACTGAAAGACGCTATGGAGGATGCAGAGGCTGCCTATGAATGGGTGCTTGCCAATGGTGCAGAATACGACATAGATACGGAGCATATCGCTATAGGGGGTTACTCCTCCGGTGCGGATATTGCCATCAATCTGTGCTATACCAATCAGTGCAAGGAATTCAGTCGTGACGATTTATTTGCAGTGGTAAATATCAGTGGCAGCAGCCTGTATTATGGCATGACGGATCAAGTGGTTCCGGGCTGTGTGATTGTGCATGGCACAGAGGATACCACCGTGCGTTTTAAGTATAGCGAAAAGGTGGCCGAGAAGCTGGAAAACAGAGGTGTGGATGTGGCCTTCTATCCTCTGGAGGGACTGAATCATGATTTGCTCAGCAGATATGATGAGGTACGCAATTGGGTTGCAGAATATCTTTACAAGAATTTGACCGGTACGGATGTAACCATTGATATTAAATCGAAAGTGAATCCGGAGTATCAAAAGGTTCTTCAGCGCATGGAGAACGGTATGTTTTATGAAGTGAATCAGTTGGATGTTCGGGTGGATGGTTCTTTGGAGGAATGGAAGGAGATAGATTCTATTTCGCTGGATCAAATCAAGGATGCAGGAGATGCCCTTCCGTCAGCGGAGGATTTTAATGGTCAGGTCATGCTGGCTTGGAATGAGAGCACGCCTACAATGCTTTATATTGCGGCGACCGTTACGGATGATGAGATTGCTGATGCAGTTCCTGCTGACGGTAAATGGTACAGGGACGATTGCTTGGAAATTGTTTTTGACACTTCTACGGAGCAAAATCTGCAGCAGCTGACCAAGTGGGTAATCGGTGCAGGTTCTTCTGATTTATCAGTATTGGCCACCGACGAGAATACGGTGGTGGCTACAAGTAAAGCGGGTAGCGAGACTATTTATGAGATGAGCATTGATATCAGCAAGGTACCTCAAGGAACTTATCAGGGGGAGGAACCGGTAGGTTTCACGGTTGGTTCAAAGATTGGATTTAGCATCTGTTATAACGATGGCGAGGGTGGAGACAGACAGCATCAGATAGGCTGGACAAAAGGGAAATCCAGCGACAGAACGATGCTTGGAACACTGCGTTTTAACTAAACAGTAGCAAATAGAAAGAAGAGGTAAGAATGAAGGTATTGATTTTAATGGGAAGTCCCAGACTTTCCGGCAATACAGTGGAATTGTCCGGTACTTTTTCCGCTGGGGGTTATTGCACCGCCTTACTATTGGGGGGTGAATCATTGCACCGGAGGATTTCCGGGCAGCTTTTCTTTGAAACCGGAGACCATGTAGCAGGTGTTGTTTGAGATATTTGAGAATCTGAAAAACTTTGGTTTCATCGAGGTGTACTGTTTTAGTTATCACGGAGATTCCTTTCACGTGAAATCTATTGTAGAAGTCATTAAGCGAGCGAATGCAGAATTGGGAATTCGCGCAAGATTGGTGCTTGAGTCCATGGATCTTCGGTTGTGTGGTTGGAATGGGGACGAGGATTTTTTGGCGGTTTCCGATCCGGCTTATCAGCTGGAGTGGTTCGCGGAGCAAGATCCATCGGAGCAGGGGCTTCTTGATATTCACGGAGGGGCCTTTGAGACAGCGTTGATAAATTATATGTGCCCGGAGCAAGTAGATTTGGAGCTGGCACGTAGATTAAAGTCATCCTCTTTGACCAAAGAGTGGCTGAAAAAGTGGCTGCAGGGCGGCGAGTCTACCAGAGAGGTTGTGCCTCTGGGATATACGGTCAATCCTGCAGGATATGAAGCAGTAGGCAAGCATGTGGAAGAGATGCTGAAGTTGCAGGTTGAAGATATTGCAGGACGGATTATGAACGGTTGATGTATAAAAGGAGG
The DNA here is from genome assembly GCA_045539535.1 of Acetatifactor sp. GTDB lineage: Bacteria > Bacillota > Clostridia > Lachnospirales > Lachnospiraceae > Acetatifactor. The sequence goes on along the minus strand of JAZQFO010000018.1, from coordinate 3,066 downwards.
AACAAAAATGAGATTAGAAACAGATAGATTAATAATCACAGAATTTGATTTATCAATGGTAGAAAGTGTACATAAGAATTCATTAGATGAGGACAACAGACGCTTTGTGCCTGATGAAGTGTTTGAGACAGTCGAGGATGCCAAGGAAACCATAGAATTTCTCATGAGTGTATACGAGTCGGGGAATGGACCGTTGGTGTATCCGGTTTTGTTGAAGGATGAAACCAATATCGGGTATGTCCAGCTTGTTCCCATAAAAGAAGGATTTGAAGTGGGATATCATATTGGAAAAGATTATACCCAAAAGGGATATGCTACAGAGGCACTAAAAGCATTCTTGGAATATATTATGCCACATAAAGGTGTGGATAAGGTATATGGTATTTGCGTGTCAGAAAATATTGCTTCTAAAAGGGTTTTAGAGAAGTGCGGTTTCCAAAAGGAATACGAGGGAGAGGGCAAATATCAAGGCGAGAACACGTCTGTTGCTAAATATATTTTTACGCCAGGAGAAGTTTAATATTTGTAGAGGTTGTTTAAATGAATGCGCAGGTAAAAGAATATTTAGAGAAATATCCGGGTGAAATTATTGATTTGTACAATCAGTTAAGGCAGATAATTTTTGATAGTGTTTCATGTGAACCGGAGGAAACAATGTGGGCAAGATTACCAAGCTACTATGTTGGCGAATCTTTCGTAAGGCTTATTCCATTTAAAGACCATATTAACATTGAAGCACAGGCAGTAATTCAGCATAAGGAACAATTAACCGGTTATAAAATTACACCCAAGGGAATGGTGCAAATCTATTTGAAACAAGATATACCATGTGAAGTTTTGAAACAAATATTTGCAGAAACGTTAGGGTTAAGGAGAAGAGAAGCGTAAGCAGTTAGAACAGCTCTAAGCATTCGGAATATACACCGTGTCCTTCTCGGCGGCACATTGTTTTCGATACTGGCTGGGAGTCATGCCGGTCTTCTTCTTAAACTGAGCAGACAAATACTCGCCGTGACAGTACCCCGTTTCGTGGGCAATGTCCATGATGGACAGATTGGTAGTTGATAACAGGATCTGTACATGACGAATTTGGATATTGTTCAGATAGGTGTTGTAGGGCATGCCCAGCTGGGCGTGGAATAGGCGCGAGAAATAGCCGGTTGAGAAGCCGGCGTATCGAGCCACTTCCTCCAGGGAAGGCTGCTCTTTATAATGATTTTCCATGTAGACAATGGCATCGATAATCTGTGAGGAAAGAGGCAAGGGATTTCGGGCAGTCTTCACCGAGATATGTTCCTCCAGTATGGTGGTAAAAAGCCGGAAAAGCATGCCTTGCAGGATAAATTCCCTGTAGGGAGTATTCTTTTTATATTCTGTCAAAATGTCGTAGAACATGCTTGTTAGCTTGCGTTGTGATTCCTCGGAGAAGTGATACACCGGAGTTTCATAGAGGCGATTAAACACGTGTTGTCCCACCTCTTGAAGAAAGGGTTCCACGAACTTGGGAGAAAACTTAATCATGATGCGCTCATAGGGCTCGTCATATTCCGAAATGGTGCGGTGTAATACAAAAGGTGGCAGCAGAGCCACATCCCCGGCTTGATAAGAATAGGCATACATGGGTGTGATGGTTCTGCGGCGCCCCTGAAGGGTGATGCCGATATTGTAGTGATCTGTGGCCATTTGCATGGAATCCATATGATACGGTTCCTTCAGATGAATGTGGGTTACAACAATCTGTTGTCCCTGAGGTAATGGTGTAGGCATGGTGTATCTCCTTTGTATGATACAAATTATGTCATGAAATCTCAAATATAGCAAGGGACATATGATAAAAACAAATGAAAATCTGCAATTTTATCACTATAATAAAAATATAAGTCTACAGATAAAAGGGGGATATCCACATGGATGGTAATCAATGGATTTTGTGTCCGCTGTGTAACAGTAAGACAAGAATACAAATACGTAAAGAAACAGAATTAAAGTATTTTCCTCTTTTTTGCCCCAAGTGCAAGGAAGAGACCCTGATTAATGTAAAACAACAGAAAGTGTTGGTGGTGGAAGCCGCCAAACAATGAATAAATGAGAGCCAGACGCAAAGACGCAAAAAGGCGTATATAGACGCAGAGCCGATGAATTTGTTAAGAAATATGTACAAATCGGCTCTGCGTTTTTGTAATTTGAAGAAGGAAAGGGAGCGTGACAAAATGAGTTTACTGAAGAGTAATGCCAAGGAAGCTAATTTATTGGTGGCAAAGGTAATGCGGATTACCTTTGTGATTTTTACCTTGATTTATGTTCTGAATGTGGTGGGCGTGTTTGTGGTGGACAAGGGCATCATGACCGTGGCCTATCTGATGAGTGCGGTGCTTTTGTGGCTGCCCACACTATTAATCAACATTTTGAAAAAAGATGGTGACTATCTGGCTTATGTGAACGTGCTGTGTTCCGCCATATTTGTTATGGTGTTAAGTATTACACTGACATATCATGTGGTGGCTATTTATGTGTATCCCATCGCCATAGCCAGTCTGTATTTTTCAAAGCGTCTTAATATTGTGGCCACGGCACTTACGGTAATTGGTGTGTCTATTGGCCAGATACTGGCGTTTTACATGGATACGCTGCAGGATGATAATTTCACAGAGCTTGATGATGTGATTATTTTTGGTATTATCCCAAGAGCTTTGGTGTTGGTGGCAGTAGCGGCTATTTTTACCATGCTTTGCAGTCGTACGGCATCCATGCTTTCCAACCTTATGGGAGCAGAGGAGCAGAAGACCATGTTGGAGCGTATGCAGCAGATGAAAGACAAAGCCTCCGAGACTTCGGATACGATGGTAGTTATGGTGACGGAGCTGACGAATATTACCAAAAATTCGCTGCAGGCCAATCAGAGCATTGCGGAGGATACGGAACGCCTGCTCACCGGTTCCTTGGAAAATACTGAGGCCATCGAGCATGTGGATGACAAAATCCGGGATATCTCCGGTCAGCTGTCGGAGTTGAGCAATTTGAACCATCGAACTGCAGGATTGACGGATCGTATCAGTGAGAACACCC
>JAZQFO010000017.1:0-18432 GCA_045539535.1 Acetatifactor sp. | reverse complement strand
CAATCCAATGTCTCTGGATATCCTTGGTGGACTCGGGCCAATCAATTTCCTCCAGACCCTCCAACAGCTTCTCCGCAAAAGCAGGCTGATTGATAACCCACTGTTTCATATTCTTACGGATAACGGGATATCCGCCACGCTCGGATTTACCGTCAATTACCTCATCGTTGGAAAGAACGGTTCCCAACTCTTCACACCAGTTTACAGGCATATCCACATATTTTGCATAGCCATCCAGATACAACTGCTTAAAAATCCACTGGGTCCACTTATAGAAATCGGGATCACTGGTAGCAATCATCTTGCTCCAGTCATAGTCAAAACCAAGCTCTGTAAGCTGCTTGGAGAAAGTCTTAATATTATCCTGGGTAAATCCGTTGGGATGATTACCGGTGCTTACTGCATACTGCTCTGCAGGCAGACCAAAGGAGTCATATCCCATGGGATGCAATACATTGTAGCCCTGCATACGCTTCATACGGGACATAATATCCGTTGCAGTATAGCCTTCGGGATGACCTGCATGAAGTCCCACACCTGAAGGATAAGGGAACATATCAAGCGCATAATATTTAGGCTTGCTGAAATCCCACACATCAGTCTTGAAGGTCTCATTCTCGGCCCAATAGGTTTGCCATTTCTTTTCAACTTCTTTTGGATTGTAAATTCGTTCCATTTTCTTGCCTCTCTCTATTTTAAGATTATCTTAGTAAAATCTACTATTTTGCATAAAAACACCTGCTTCAACATTCTATTCTTTTCCACATGAAATGTCAAATCATTTTGTGTTTTTCCGCTTATAAGTCTCCTGCTATAAGCCGGCTTTGCGGAACAATCCCGGTTTACGGCTTGCCGCCTTAATCTGCTTCTGTTCTTCTTTAATCAGACTGCTGTATGCCGTATAGTCCGTATATCCCGTCAGCGCTTTCAGATCCTCAAACCGGTATGCATACTCCATACTAAATACAAAATGCAGATTCTTGGGCACCTTGCGGAAAAGCTTACCGATATTCTCTTCGCCCTCTGCCAAACTAAAGATTTCAAAAAATCGTAAAGACTTTTTAATAAACAGCTTATTGGACGGTGTATTCTTTAAAATCACACAATAACAAGTATTTTTACCCCTCACAGGCTTGCAGATAAATTGCTTTTGGCTTGTTACTACAAGCCACCACTTGTCATGCTTACGTAAACAATCAATGCCCGATACCGTTTTAACCGGATACACTGGAAGTAAAATCATAGGTTCTGACGCACCTACATAGTTTCGTACCTTTTTAGGCACCTTTGCCGATACCAAAGGCATCTGTGCATCAAATCCGCTGATTCGTTTAAAAAACGGCTTCACATAGATGTGTTTGAAGTACCGAACGGTAATATAAGCTTTGCGGAACAATGCTACTGCCACCACAAACAAAAGCACCATCATGCAAAAAAATACAATGGGATGACAAATGGACAGATACAAAAGTCCGCCGATTCCCAAGGTTTTAACAAGCTCTACACCGCTGGAGGACATGCCCACCACTGAACAAACAGGCAGCATAACAATATCCAAAAAGTAAAACAGATAGCTGATGAAGAAATATACCACCAGCACGCTGATGAGCAGGCAAAAACATACCAGCGCATTCATCCCCGTCTGTAACGGATTGCCGGCCCCTGCAGTCTGCGTAGCTGCCTGAACCGTGGTCTTGGGAGCAATATTGGCCAGAAACTGTGTAGCCACCACAAGTACCGTTACAACAGCTCCGATTTTGGTCTCCACATCCTCTAAAATTACCGCAGTTGTTCGGGTCAGCCGGTTACTTTTCAGTAGTTTGGATATGACAAACCAAACGACGCACAGTACACGAAAAGGCGTCCAATCAAGAATACCGAAAGAATATCCTGCAATACCTTCCAGACCCTCCACATCGATTACATCACCAATTTTCACCAATGTACTCTCCGGAATATAATCCAGCGCCACCGAAACACCACATAAAAGCGTCAATACCGTAGGTGTATCTATACTACTCATATACCCCTGAGCCACCGGCGCAAACAATGCGCCAAACTCTCCCCCTAAGGCAGTAACCGTCTCCGTCACTGTGATGGCCTCAGTTGCCTGCACCAAATAGGGATTGCCAAAAGCCAGCATAGAAAAGGTCAGACACAATGTCAGATAAAAATAAATCCATTTCTTATTATCCCGATAGATTTCCTTGAAAACATCTGTATAACGCATAGTTCCCCCTCATCTTCTGTAGTTCAAATCTATTTTGCCGCCTTCTTCTCCGGCATCAGAAATACAAATACTAAGGAACTGAGAAGCAGCATAAACGGATAGGTCAGCTGCGGAATAATGTCAAAGGCAGAAACCACATAACCAAGCTCAGCCGCCACTGACACCGCCACCAGCATCTGGGCACCATAAGGAATTACTCCCTGGAAAATACAAGAAAAAGTATCCAATAGAGATGCTGCCTTTCTGGGAGAAATATCGTAATCCTGGGCCATTTCCTTGGCAATGGGATTGGCCATAACAATAGCCACCGTATTGTTGGCAGTGGCAATATCCATGGCACCTACCAAAAGCCCCATGCCCAGCTGACCGCCCTTTTTGCCTTTAAACACCTTCTTAATCAGGGCAAGCAATGCTGCAAAACCGCCATATTCCTCAATCAATGCGCAAATTGCCGCCACCAGAATGGCTACCATGGAGGTCTCAAACATACCGGATACACCGCCACCCATGTTGCTCAGCATCTCTGTAAAGGTAACCACACCGTTAGAAAGCATGATCAACGCACCGCTGATAATACCAATCAAAAGTACAATAAACACATTGATACCCAAAATACCGCCCAAAAGCACCAGCAGATACGGAATTATCTGAATCAGATTGTACTCCTGAATTACAGGCTCACCAACCTCCATTCCCATGGTCTTCACAAGAATGACTGCTGCAGTCAATAATGCTGCCGGTAAAGCAATTCCAATATTTTCTCTAAATTTATCCTTCATGGCACAACCCTGGCCGTTACATGCAGCAATAGTGGTATCCGAAATAAAGGACAGATTATCGCCAAACATGGAGCCACCTACAACAGCTCCCAGACACAGAGGAATACCAAAGCCGGTGCTGTTTGCCACTGCAATCGCAATAGGCGCTATCAAGGTAATCGTTCCTACAGAGGTACCCATGGCAAGGGACACAAATGCACTTACCATAAAAAGCACCAACACCGCAAACTGCGCAGGAATAAAGGAAAGCACAAAATAAGCCACGCTCTCCGCACTGCTACGTCCTACCACACCCACAAAAATACCTGCTACCATGAAAATCAGTACCATGGTGATAATGTTTTTATCTCCCACGCCTCTTGCCATCACCTGAAATTTATCATCCAAGGAAAGCTCCCTGTTCTGCAAACACGCTACAAAAAGCGCAATCAAGAAGACTACCACAATGGGAATATTATAAAATCCCATGGGAATCTTCAAAACATATTCAAACAAAATACCCATTCCTAAGTACAATACCAAAAATACGCCAATGGGCAATAACGCCCTGAATTTCGGTTCTTTCATCTCTTAATACACTCCATTCATTTCTTCTTGTTTCTGTTGTTGATACAACTGCTCTTGATATAATTGTTCTCTTGAGTTATATACCACTTCAGAAAACAAATTTAAAACAAATCCACCTAACACGGAGAAAAAAAACAATACCAGTATAATTGCAAGTCCAACCGCAAATGGTATACGACGCTTACGATTCTCATCCTGACATACATCATCACAATAAATCGCACTGAGTCTTTGATGCCAACAAAAACAGCCGGCACCAACCCATGCCAAAACAATTACACCATATACAACGCAACACATTGCCGTTATATCTTTTATAGATGGATATTCTATGCATAATGCAACTGCTGCACAAATATAAACAATCGCAACCATCCAACATATCACAGCAAGTGCAATACTTCCTATGCTATTTCTTTGCGCTTCACTCTCAACCGGTCCATTTTCCTTGTGGGGCAGATTTTCCAACAAACTGCCATAATCCCTTTTATTGCTAGGAATCTCATATCCCCACTTACGCAAACGTCTAAAATATAGAATACAATCTAAAAATATAAACAATCCTATGAAACCTAAATAATCAAATAATGTGCGTACCCAAAACAGCCTAAAATATAAATGGAAACCATCTACGCCATTACTATAACAAATAATTTCAAAGGCAATTTTTGTAAGTCCCAAAACAATTGCCAAACACAAACTGACATTTCGATCTCTCTTATCATATTTTATCTCATATCGCTTTTTATGAAAAAAAATCCAGCACATAAATGCAATTGGTAAAACAATCCCCATAACAAGATTCCTTCCCTCATTACTTATTTACCATAAGCTTTATCATCGCCTGGTTCAGTCCGTCCACTGTCAGCTTGTACATGGGAAACAATTCCTTCACGGCCGTTTCTGCCTCTCGCCATGGTGCATGCCCGGGTGCCATCTTGGGATTAAGCCATACCACCTTTTTATAGTGGCGTTTCACGAGCTTCAGCCAATCATAGCCGGAGAGACCTCCATTGGGGCCTCTGTAGTTGCCGGTAGTGGAATAAAGCTCCTCGGGAGCCATGGCTGCATCACCCACAATAATCACTTTATAGTCACTGTCCACATTACGAAACAGCCATTCTGTATCAATCCAGTCTCCGTTTTCACATTCCGGTGTTTTGTAAAGCTTGGAATAAATACAATTGTGAAAATAGTAAGTCTTCACATCCTTATAGTGATTGGACTTATGCACTGCCTGAAACAAGTCATTCAGCAGATTACTGAAAGGAATCATGGTGCCGCCGGAATCCATCAAAAGCAAAAGCTTCACTGCGTTTTTGCGGGGCTTTTTCATCACAATCTGAAGACAACCGCCATTATTGCAGGTCTTGTCCACAGTGCCGTCAATATCAAGCTCCGTCTCCGGAATGTCCAGTCTGGAAGAAAACTGCCGCAACTTCCGGAATGCTAGTTGAAACTGTCTGTTATCCAGCACTCTGTCATCGCGAAAATCCCGATACTTACGGGCGCCTACCACTGCAAATGCAGACTGATAGCCTGTCTTGCCGCCCACGCGGACACCACCCACATTGCCACCCATGTTGCCAAAGGAGGTTTTACCCATGGTGCCAATCCAGAAGCTGCCGCCATTATGCTCCTCGTTCTGATCCTTTAATCGCTGTTTAAACGTCTCCTCCACATCTTCCTTGTCCACCTGAACCTCTTCCACCTGATTCAAGTGGTTTCTGGCCTCCTCATGGGCAAGCTCCATCATTTCAGATTTGTCCAACCAGCGAAGCATTTCGGCGCCAACCTCAGTCTCCCGCTCGGCAGCCTTGAAGCACTCCTCAAACGCCATATCAAATTTATCAAAATCCGTCTCACTTTTGACCAAAATCATACGTGCCACATAGTAAAACTGTGTCAATGAGCTGCCGCAAAGCCCCTTATCCAAAGCCTCCTGCAGCGTTAACCATTCACCTAGTGTAACCCGTAATCCTTTGGCCCGAAGCGTCTCAAAGAAATTTGTAAACATCTAAAGCTCCGTTTCTACAAAAGATTTGCTGAATGCTTCACAAGCTCCATATCTTCATCCTTTTTCACCACCACACCGATAAAGGGCAATGCGGACTTAATGGTGGCCGTAGGAATCCCTCCGATTTGCAGGGCATTGACCCAGTCAATCAATTCCGAAGTACTGGGTTTCTTGCGGATATCACGCATACCACGGATGGCATAGAACACCTCCATAGCTTGAGCAAGCAAGTGCTCTTCCACATCAGGGAAATGTACCTTGACAATTTCCGCCATCAATTCCTTGTCAGGGAAATCAATATAATGGAAAATACAGCGGCGAAGGAATGCATCCGGCAACTCCTTTTCCGCATTAGAAGTAATAATCACAATGGGACGATGCTTTGCCTTCACGGTACGCTTTGTCTCGTTAATATAGAACTCCATCTGGTCAAGCTCCCACAGCAAATCGTTGGGGAACTCTAAATCCGCCTTATCAATCTCATCAATCAGAAGCACCACCTGCTCCTCACTGTCGAAAGCCTCACCCAGCTTGCCCAGCTTGATATAACGGGCAATGTCATCCACTCCTTCTTCTCCAAACTGGCCATCATAAAGTCTCTGGATGGTATCATAAACATACAATCCCTCCTGAGCCTTGGTGGTAGACTTAATATTCCAGATGATAAGCTTCTTACCAAGTGCTTTTGCAACAGCCTCTGCCAGCATCGTCTTGCCGGTACCGGGCTCACCCTTGATTAGAAGGGGTTTTTGTAAAGCCATGGCGATGTTTACACTGGCCATCAGCTCCTCACTTGCCACATATTCTTTTGTTCCCTGAAATTCCTGATTACTCATAAACAACCTCTCTTTTTAAAGTTTATGCATCTGAAAATATACTACACTATTTAAGGGGTAAAAGCAAGAATAGGCTGTCATTCACAGCCTTGAAATATCGCTTTTTTCATGTTAAAATCGATTTGTATCATTTATCTTTGAAAAGAAAGCATGGAGACAATCATATGAAAAATAAATCTTACTTATCCTTCGAAGTCTTCCCTCCCAAAAAAGAGGACGAATTCGAAGCTGCATATGACGTATTAAATGAATTGAGCAAACTAAAGCCCGCATTCATCAGCGTAACCTACGGCGCAGGCGGCAGCCGTTCCAAAAAGACCGTAGATATCGCATCCTACATCCAGAATTCACTGCACATTGACGCGCTGGCCCATATGACCTGTGTAGGCAGCAAGCGCGAAGATATTCTTCAAGTGTGCACCGATTTAAAAGCAGCCAATGTCAGCCGTGTATTGGCATTGCGCGGGGACCGTCCTAAGGATATGACCGAAGAACAATTTTTATCCAGAGACTTTGCCTACGCAAGTGAAATGATTGGATTTTTGAAAGAAAATACAGACATGCAAATCGCCGGCGCCTGCTATCCTGAAAAGCACCCTGAGTCTCCCAACACAGAAGCAGATCTGGAATATCTGAAGAAAAAACAGGAAATGGGAGCATCACTTTTCATTACACAGATGTTCTTCGACAACAACTGCTTTTATACTTTCCTAGACAACGCGCGCAAAAAAGGAATTACGCTTCCGATTCATACGGGCATTATGCCTATAACTGCAGCCAAACAGCTCGGCACCACTGTCACACTGTCCGGCTCCACTGTGCCCAAGGCTTTGTCCGAAATCATTGCAAAATATGGAGAAAATGCGGAAGACATGCGCAAAGCAGGTATTGATTACTGCGTGCGTCAAATTTTAGATTTACAGGAAAACGGTGTAGACGGCATCCACCTATACTCCATGAACAAACCTAAGACTACTGCAGAAATTGTAGCGGCCATCAGATAAAGACGATAATATAAAACGGCGACAGTATTAACAAATACCGCCGCCGTTTTTGTAACTATCGGAACAACTCCAACAACTGTTTTTCCATATCCTCAGGCACTTCACCATTTGTAGCCATAATGGTAGGTTCCTCATCCTCCATAACATATAAATCTGTATTGTAATATACAAAACGCTGTTCCAGCATGGCAATACTGCCGGTATTTTGATCCTCTATCTGGAACCAAACCTTGTAAATCCAACGTTTTTTATCCACATTGTACTCATCCGGCGCAAAAAAAACTTCTTTAATGTACCATTTATTTGTATATAACTGTTTCATATTTAACTTCAACACATCTTTATAAGCAGCCTTTTCCTCCTCTGTATTCCCTTTTTCTATAATCATACAAAGTCCGCTTCCATAATTATCAACAGTTTCTCCGGCAATCAATTTCTTATACTGATTAGCAGAGGCATGGCGCAGCGTAATATCCAAAATCACGTCATCATATCCCAAAAGATTGGCAGCAAATGTAGGCGTATCATCAGTAAACGTCTCATAAACAACAAACTTCTTGGGAGAAATCTTGCCAAACTCCATGTTGTAAACCAATTCATCTCCCTCATAAAATCCCACTGAAATTGCAGTAGCCGCAAGATTATCCGCCGCATTTTCTTCATAAGGAGTAAGCCATATCTCTTCTATTTTGACATCAATGTCCTTGCCCTCAAAGTGATATGCATACGCTTCATCCATGGAACGCTTTATCTCTTTTTTATAGTTTTCGAAATCTTTATCCAAAAGTCCTGCATTTCTTACTTCATAGACTTCTTCCAAACGGAATGCAATCACATCTAACAGCGCCTGTGTGTCTCCCTCTGTCACGGATTCGCACACCTTCTTAATCTTGTATGCATCTGCCAATGCAGAGAAACTCATGCCCCGATTGGTCAGCTGTCCATAGCTCAAAAAACCGACTCCAGTTAAAACAGCCAACAGCAAAAGTCCCAGAATTACAGATACCACTTTCCGTCTAAACAGGCTCTTCTTCACCTTTTTCATAGGCTTTAGGGCAGACTTGTTCTCTTCTGTATAGTCCTTTTTCGCAAATGTATCGGGTCTTTCCAGCTCTTTTTTTAGCTTGTCAAATTCATCAGAACACGCTGTACACTCTTTCAAATGTTCCTCCAACACCGCCTTGCTCTCTTCTGAGCACATGCCTTCCACATAGAGTGTCATTAAATCCTTTGCCACTTCACACTTCATATCAAAATCCCCTTTCTTCCAAATAGGTCCGTAACATTTCTTTGCCGCGAAGGTAGGTTACCCTACCCCACACCTCAGATTTTTCAAATATCTCTCCAATTTCCCGAAAGGATAATTCCCCATAAAACCTAAGCAAAAACACTTCCTTATAGGGTTCCGGCAGCCGATGGATTAATTTGCGGATTTCCGTAGCCGACTCACTCTCTATGATGCGCTCTTCAAAGGAATGACCTGTATCCAACTCTTCTGTCAAAGGCTCCTGGGGATGTCTTTTCTTCTTGCGCAGACTGTCATAATATGTATTTTTGGCAATCTGGCACAACCACGTGGTAAATTTGCACCGATTATCAAAGCTGTTTACACTCTGCATGGCCTTTAAAAAAGTATCCTGCATTAAGTCTTCTGCCAAATGAGCATCTCCGCAAAGCCTAAGCAAAAATCTATAGACCTGCTCTGCATGGGATTCATACATCGCATTGAAATCCGTATGTTTCACACCGACTCACCTCCTTTCACTTTGTTGGACGAACACAAAAAAGGATTCGTTACAATTTTTTTAAATATTTTCTTAGAACGGAAAACAGACCACGCATTTACGCAGTCTGTAAATAACTTCCCATATTAGATTAGTCGCATCCGCAGTCTCCGCCGCAATCACAGTCACTGCCACAATCACAGCCGGAATCAAAATCGCTTCCAGTCCATCCGGAATCATCTCCACTGCCGAACCAACCGGACAACGAATAACCTAAATAAAGAAAACAAAGAATATTTAGTATAACAAAGAAAATTTGCCAAAAATCACTTAACTGATTAAACATTCCAACCCTCATCAGAAATCTCAATCTTTTTATCGCGGAGCATCAAATCCTGTACAGCCTGTTCCGCATTCTTGCCCTCAAACAAAACCGCATTTACCTGTTCAATAATGGGCAACTGCACATCATATTTCTTGGCAAGTGCCATGGCAGCCTTGGCAGAATATACACCCTCCACTACCATGTTTACTTCCTTCATCGCCTCTTCCATAGTCTTGCCCTGACCAATCAGAATACCTGCACGACGGTTTCTGGAGTGCATGGAAGCACAGGTAACAATCAAATCACCGATACCGGTAAGGCCGCAGAAGGTCTCAAACTTACCGCCCATAGCCGTACCCAGACGGGCAATTTCTGTAATACCTCTGGTAATCAGCGCCGCCTTGGCATTGTCACCATATCCCAATCCATCTGCGATACCCGCAGCCAATGCCACCACATTCTTAAGAGAACCGCCCAACTCAATACCCAGCACATCCGGGCTGGTATAAACACGGAATGCTTCACTCATAAACAGATTCTGAATATATTCTGCCGTAGCCTTGCTCTTCGCACCTACCACAATTGTAGTAGGCATACCTCTTCCAACCTCCTCTGCATGAGAAGGACCGGAAAGCACTGCCACATCTGCCTGAGGAATCTCCTGCTCAATAATCTCACAAAGCGTCATCAAGGTGCTCTCTTCAATACCCTTTGCCACATTCACAATCTTCTGATTGGGAGCAATAAGCTTACTGAAGCGATTAGCCGTAGAGCGTGTATAAGAGCTGGCCACCGCCATTACCACCAAATCCTTGCCCATTACAGCACTCTCATCATCTGTGGTAAAAATCATATCATCAGGAAGCTTAACACCGGGAAGCATCTTATGTTCATGGGTATTTTGAAGCATCTCCACTTCCTTCTCAAGCGCTGACCATACAGTAACCTCATGTCCGTTTTTATGAAGCAGCACTGCAATTGCTATTCCCCATGTACCGCCGCCAAGAATACTTACTTTTGCCATGTTTCTATTTCCTCTCTTCCTTCTTCTCCACATCCAGCTTGTTCTTCTTGGTAAGATAGGTCTTTCTCTCCTCACCGCGCACCAGACGCTTGATATTCTCTCTGTGGCGCCAGAAAGCCATCGCCGCCAGCGCAAATGCCAACACGTACATCTCAATCAAACCATTCTGAGTTGCCGGTGCAAATACACCTAACTGTCCCAAAATAATCATCTCCACCACAAGGCCGATATAAATCAAAAGAGATCCCAAAGATACATAATGCGTGATAAAAAACACACTAAAGAAAAGAATTACACCCATGGGAATAAAATAGGGATGCAGCGCAATAATCAAACCTGCCGTAGCTGCAATACCTTTTCCGCCTCTAAATCCCATATAAAAAGGGAAATTATGCCCCAGAATCGCACCTGCTGCGGCATACAAGCCAAGCAGATACTTCATATCCGGATGGCTCTCACCAAAGAGCAATTTGGCAACCCAGACTGCCAAAGCACATTTTAACAAATCTCCTAAGAATACAATCAGACCTGCTTTCTTGCCCAGCACGCGAAGCGCATTGGTGGTACCGGAGTTGCCGCTTCCATGGTCTCTGATATCAATTCCATGAGCCTTTCCATAAATAAATGCAGTCTGAAACAGACCAAATACATAGCCCATGGCCACACAAATCAAACGTTCCATTTTATGCCTCTTTCGTCAGTTTATTTTTCTTCATTGCGCTCTCTGATAATAAACCTTAACGGTGTACCCTTAAAGCCAAAGGTATCACGAATCTGGTTCTCAATATATCTTGTATAAGAGAAGTGCATCAATTCCTTGTCATTTACAAAAATAACGAAGGTAGGGGGCTTAACCGCAACCTGTGTAATATAATACAAACGAAGTCTCTTACCCTTGTCGGAAGGGGGCTGTTGCATAGCCACTGCCTCTGCCATAATCTCATTAAGCACACCGGTGGACACACGCATAGCGTGATTCTCACTTACCATATCGATGGTCTCAAACAGCTTGGGCAGACGCTGTCCGGTCTTGGCAGACACAAACAAAATCTCTGCATAAGGCATGAAAGACAAAGTATTTCTTACACTCTCCGTAAAACGATAGATGGTCTTATCATCCTTCTCCAAAGCATCCCATTTATTCACAGCAATGATAACTGCTTTGCCTCTGTCATGAGCAATACCGGCGATCTTGGCATCCTGCTCCGTAACACCTTCCACAGCATCAATCATCAGCACCACAATCTCAGAGCGTTCCACTGCACTGACTGTCCGCACAATCATATAACGCTCCAACTCTTCTTTGATCTTGTTCTTACGACGCAGACCCGCGGTATCAATAAAGACGTAATCCTTGCCGTTAAAGCTGACCTCTGTATCCACCGCATCTCTGGTGGTACCTGCAATATCGGACACAATCAGTCTGTCCTCGCCAAGAAGCTTGTTAATCAGGGAAGACTTACCTACATTGGGCTTACCAATGATTGCCACGCGAGGACGCTCATCCTCTTCCTCCTCGTCAGTCCCTTCCGGGAAATGGGACATTACAACATCCAGCATATCTCCCAATCCCATGCGGTTAGCTGCTGAAACAGGAATCGGATCACCAATACCCAGATTATAGAATTCATAGACATCTGCCATATACTTCTGGAAGCTGTCCACCTTATTTACCACCAATACCACCGGTTTCTGAGAACGTCTCAGCATGTCAGCAACCTTGGCATCAGAATCCACAAGCCCCTGCTTCACATCCACAAGGAAGATGATTACATCTGCAGTCTCCATGGCGATTTCCGCCTGCATACGCATCTGGGACAATATCACATCCTTGGAATCCGGCTCAATACCGCCGGTGTCAATCAGGGTAAAGCTTCTGTCCAGCCAGGTAACATCCGCATAAATACGGTCTCTGGTAATACCCGGGGTATCTTTTACAATTGATATATTTTCTCCTGCCAACGCATTAAACAGCGTGGACTTACCTACATTGGGGCGTCCAACCACTGCAACAATCGGCTTGGATTTTCTGTTTGCCATTTTAATTCTCCTGTTCTGTTACTTCTGTTAATGGAGCGCACTACTGCAATATATCCAGCACAGCCTCCACAAAATCATATCCACTAGATTTTACAATATAAATCGGAACTTGTAAAGTTTCTTGAATCTCATCTAAGGTCAAATCGTCCAAAAAGACAGTCTCACCGCTTCTAAGCACATTCTGAGGCAGATAAACACGTTCCCCCAGGTCTTTGTCTTTTAATTGTGCCAGAATATCCTGTCCGGTTAAAAGACCGGAGACCGTGATGCGCTCTCCAAAGAAATCGTTCCGAATATCCAATACCTGAATCTCCAATTGCGGATATTTTTCCATAACGCTTTGGCTCATGCGATTGATATAAGGATAAGCCAGACGGCCCGTCACCATGGTAATCTTGTGTTTTTCTGTAAGCGCAATCTCACTACTTTGCCCTATAGCATCTTCAAACTCATCCAGCAGAAGTCGTAGCATTCCTACACCATTTTCCAGCTGCAGATATCCGTCATAGCGCTCCTCTTTTGGCAATTCCTCCTCAGCCAGAATATACCACTCGTCACTGGCATGAATAAAGTGATAGCCGTGCTTTTCAAAGCATTCCTTTTGATAACGGTGAATCAACTCCAAAACAGCCTTAGCATCTTCTTTGGTAAAGGGTTCTAAAGGATACAGGCCGTCTCTATATTTAGAAAGCCCCACCGGCACCACAGACACACTTTCCAGATTTGGGATATACTTCATCAATTCTCGGATACTAAACTCCAGTTCCGCTCCATCATTGACCCCTTTGCACAACACAATCTGGCCATTCATGATGATATCTGCCTCATTCAGCCTATCGACCTTTTTCAGTGCCTCCCCGGCAAATCGGTTGTTCAGCATCATACAACGAAGCTCGGGATTCATGGTCTGAAACGAAATATTAATAGGCGACAGATGATATCTGCAGATACGCTCGATGTCATGGTCCGACATATTTGTAAGCGTCACATAATTACCCTGTAAAAAAGAAAGTCTGGAATCATCATCCTTAAAGTACAGCGTCTCACGCATGCCCTTAGGCATCTGATCGATAAAACAGAATATACACTTATTATGACAACGACGATAGTCATCCATCAAGCCATTGTCAAATTCAATTCCCAAATCCTCGTCCGGATCTTTATCAATCTCGAGCAACCACTGCTCACCGTCCGACTTCTCCACCAGCATCTCAATATAGCTGTCCTGAATCAGAAACTGATAATCAAAAATATCTTCAATCTCCGTATTATCAATGGCCAGAATTTTATCTCCGACCTCCAGCTCAAGTTCCTGGGCAATACTGCCCTCTTTTATCGATTTTATAATATGTTGTTTCTTCATCTTGTACTCCTCACTATCTATAATAATACAAGAAATTCCTTGATGTGTCACTACCAGAATGTTATAAATTAAATGTTAGAATCTATATTTTAACATATTTTTACACAAAATACCATTTGGAGGAATGTTATGCCCAACCTACGAGAACTTGAAAACGCAATGCCTGTAGCACCCTTAAAAATTGTTGCTCTGCCCTCCGCAGAGAAAATGGGTCGCAGAATTAATGATTATATGATTAATTTCCGCAAAAGCATCAAGAATGACAAGGTCAAAAATGATCCTGCATTCCACGGCTATATCGAGGAAAATTATCTTGCAGACGTAAAAATCCCCCGCTTCGGAAGCGGTGAGGCCAAAGCTGAATTTGGCGAGTCCATCCGTGGTAAGGATGTTTTTATTCTGGTGGATGTGTGCAACCACAGCCTTACCTACACCATGAACGGTTATACCAACCACATGTCTCCCGACGACCACTATCAGGATTTAAAGCGTGTGATCGGTGCATGTACCGGTAAGGCACATCGTATCAATGTCATTATGCCCTTCCTCTATGAAGGCAGACAACACAAAAGAAGCGGCCGTGAATCCTTGGACTGTGCTTATGCACTGAAGGAGCTTCGCGATATGGGTGTTGCTAATTTCATTACCTTTGATGCCCATGATCCCAGAGTAGCTAACTCCACTCCTTTAAACGGCTTCGACAACTTCACCCCGCCCTATCAGTTCATCAAGGCACTGCTTAGCGCCGAGGATGATTTGTTGATTGACAAAGACCATCTTTTGGTAATCAGCCCGGATGAGGGCGCTCTGGACCGTGCAATTTACTTTGCAACCGTTCTGGGTGTTGACACCGGTATGTTCTACAAGCGCCGTGACTACTCTACCATTGTTAATGGCAAAAACCCTATTGTAGCTCATGAGTTCTTGGGCGACAATATTGATGGCAAGGATATCATCATCATCGATGATATGATTTCCTCCGGCGGAAGCATGTTAGATACTGCAAGACAGCTTAAGAAAATGAATGCCCGTCGCGTATTTATATGCTGTACCTTCGGATTGTTCACTGATGGTCTGGATGCTTTTGATGCCGCATATGAAAGAGGCGACTTTGACAAGGTTGTAACCACCAACTTGACCTACCTTGATCCTGAGCTTTATAATCGTCCTTATTTCATCGAAGCTGACATGAGTAAGTTTATCACTTCCATCATCGACTTCATGAATCATGATGTATCTCTGTCCAATGTACTTGCTACCACTGAGAAGATTCATGGTATCTTGGATGCATATAACGAAAGAAAGAACGTAGAGTTGGATTTTATTCCTTAAAAATGCAACGACAAAGCCCTGGCAGTTTTGCCAGGGCCTTTTAATATTCAAATTATTCTTCCACATCCCATGAGGGTTCCAAAATAAAGGTTCCATGGGGATCCGAGTATGTTATTTCAATCGTTTCTCCACCACGATCTGTAAACTTCTTTGACTCAAATTTTACCACATCCGGAAAGATCTTCAGAAGTTCCTCCTCCACAATATCTGAGTTAGCCGAAACTTGAGAACCCGACTCAATACTAACCACTACACCATCTGTCCTGGAATCATTATACACACGGTCCACACTCAAGGTAATATGGGTACAATGCAATATTTCGTCCAACATCGACTGATCCTTGCTGGCTCGACTCTTCTCGAGATAGGTGATCAACTGTGGTGCTAAAACAGACATCAACACTGCCATAATTGCAATAACAACAACTAACTCTACAAGCGAAAATCCTTTATTATTTAATCTCCTCATAAGTAAAACACTCCCTTCCGTGGGTCATAAAACAGTATCTCCTTACATTATATCGACAAATTCCGGGAATTTCAATATAGCTTTAAACAAATCTCCGTCTAAATTGATATCAAATTCGCCATTTTGTGCCTGTACCAGGTTTTTTGTGATATAAAGTCCAAGTCCTGTACCCTCCGTGGTACGGGATGCATCTCCTCTGATAAAACGCTCTGTCAAATCTGCAGCCTTAATATTCATCTTGCGCTCAGAGATGTTTTTAATCGTTACCTCCACGATATTTCCTTTTTCCTGCTCTTGCAGCGTCAAATCAATATATACGCGGGTATTCTCCAATGCATACTTATATACATTGTTGAACAGATTCTCCATGACACGCCACATTCTGCGACTGTCCGCATAAATGTATACCGGCACACTGCCACCGTCAAAGAATACCTGAAGCCCCTTATCCTCCAACCGGTCAGACAGTTCTCCAATCGCCTGATTCAAAAGTTCTGTCAGGTTTAATTTTTCCATCTCGAATTCAATGTTGCCGGAAGACAGCTTAGATGCCTCAACCAAATCATCCGTCAACTGTTTCAATCGCTGGGATTTACTGTCCAAAACCTCAATATAGCTCTTGGCAGGCTCGTCCGTTATCTTTAAACGCTTCAACAAATCCACATAGCTGATAATAGAGGTAAGCGGCGTCTTAATATCATGAGACACATTGGTAATCAGATCCGTCTTCATCTGTTCATCCTTCATACTGGTCTGAACAGCTTTATTGATACCTTCTCCGATGTTGTTTACCGCATCTGCAATCTCCTGATTACCTCCGTGCATTGCAGATGTATCCAGCTTCAAATCCACCTGACCGTCACGAATCCTCCTGATGGCATCTACAATGTCCAACCACTCTGCATTGCGCTTAAACAAAAGTACACCCACCAAGCCATCAAATATCACTAACACCACAATGAGCGTAATTGCCCAACCTTTATTTGACCAAAGCCTGATACATCCCCAGGTTCCAAACAAATTCACCAGTAAAAATGCATTGTAGGGAAGCAAGGTGCTTACTGCGGTATTGTGATGGGTTAACACATAATTAATAGACTTACGACACCCTAAAAGCAACCAGCGCACAAAGCTGTCCTTCCACAGGTTCATGGATTTGATTCTACGCACCAGACTGTACCAAAGAATACAAACTCCCAGACTTAATGCACCACCATATAGAGCAAACATACCATACTCATTGGTCTGGGCTTTTGTCACTCCGATAATATTCAGTGTATGGTTTTCATACACTTTATCAGCAACGCCCATCAAATAGCGATAACCATATCCCGTTAAATAAATAAGCACCACACACAGAATCGTAAACACTTCTGTCCACACATGGTCAAAACGGTTCAAATAATGCGTATACTCTCCATCCTCTCCATATGCCACACCTGCGGTAATAGAAAGATATATGGTTATAACAAGCCATAAAATAAGCAAAAATCCAATCAGCCCTAAAATTCTGTCGATATTGGGTACAATGTTCTGATACAGAGCATTGGCACTATAGAATGCATCCCCGGGTATCTCGTACGCAGTATCCACACCAACCCAGATATGAGTAGACTCCGGATACGCATAATCATATTCATTTAAATAGCTGTGAATATCCGCCTCTGTGAGACCTGTATTTCCTGTAAACTCCAAGCTGTCCGGATAATAAATAAAATATCTTCTATACTCAGAAAAATAGTCTGTTATTGCTTCGTCAGGAAGATGTTCCATTTCCGGGTGGTTAGTATAAGTATGTGTAATTCCTTCATCCGTCACCAACCGCACCACATATTTCAAATTACTGTTGGTCTGATACATGTTATTACAGTTCTGATACATGTTATAGCTTTCAGACAACCCTTGAATGGTATTAACAATATTGTCCTGCAGCTGCATATACTGAATCCAGTTGCCCGCATAGGCCACAATCTGTTTTTCCTTATCAACTGTCTCGTATCTGCCGTTTAACATGGGAAAATAGATGGTTACACTACCATCATCCTCCCTGGAAACATCCAGGCTGTCAGCCGGAATAGCTCCCAAAATATAGGAAAATGCCATATCCTCCAGCTGCTCTTCCGTATAAAGACTCATCTCGTCTTGTACGGCCTTTAACGCCTCTTCTAACATCAAAGCATCGCTTTCACTTACATCCTCAGTAGCTCTCACGCTATAATAGCGCTTGATTTCAGGCGAAAACGCCTCATCCTGAAATCCCGCAAAAACAAGTTCTCCATCCTCATCCAACGCAAAATTGGCCGGAGAAACCGCCGGCCCGAAATAATTGACAAAATCAGACATACTCATGGCTCGATTGGTATACTCCACACCGTACTTGCCCCATTTAATCAAATCCTCCAGCTCATATACAGCTGTAACGGGACACTCATTTCCCACACCCTTTCGGCCGGCATATTCCGTCACGTCAATAAGCTTGTCCGAGTCAAATTCTCCGGAGGTTTCCAGCTGTCCCTTTACCACTACCAGTCTGGTGACATCCGCCACCGCAGTCTGGAAAATATCTCGGAACATATCGCTGTCCTCAAACATCGGTTCCGCATCAAGGGGTGCAAGAGCATAAGTAGTCGGACCATCCATGGTCTGAACAGTCAAATATGAATTAAATACAATTGTAGCAAAAGCAATCATGGCGCACATGGCTACCAGATGCTGTAAAAAT
>JAZQFO010000016.1:0-2346 GCA_045539535.1 Acetatifactor sp. | reverse complement strand
AGAACGACATGGCTACGATCCGACTTTCCATTAAACTGGTAGCTTCCAGCAAACGCGTGGGAAATACCTACTGTGCAATGGTAAGCCCGGTTCTGATCGCGAAGGATCATCCGCTTCATATGGTAAATGATGTATTCAATGCAGTATTTGTAACCGGTAATATGCTGGGTGATTCTATGTATTACGGTCGTGGTGCAGGTAAGCTGCCTACAGCAAGTGCAGTAGTATCTGATGTGGTTGACTGTGCAAGACATCTTGGTAAGGTAATCATGTGCTTCTGGGATGACGCAGATGCGAAATTGGCAGATGTATCTGAATTGGAGAGATGCTTCTATGTACGTGTGAAGGCAGAGCAGAAGGATGCAGCAGTTGCATTGTTTGGCGGGGAGGTACTCACTGTATCCGGCCGCAATGAGGATGTTGCAGTATTTACCAAGTCCATGAAGGAGAAGGATTTTGCTGCAGGCTGCGAAAAGCTTGGAGATGCAGTTCTTAGCAAGATTCGTCTGTATTAATAAAAGAGTGCGGCAGCACCAAATGAATTTGAAAAATTGAGGAGTAAAAGTTTATGTCTAAGGTAGTAAAATTTGGCGGAAGTTCACTTGCAAGTGCAGAGCAGTTTAAAAAGGTTGGCGATATCATTCGTGCAGACAAGGAGCGTGTATATGTGGTTCCTTCTGCACCTGGTAAGCGTTCTAAGGACGACACCAAGGTAACAGATATGCTTTATGGCTGCTATGCGCTGGCAGAAGAGGGCAAGGATTTTGCTAAGGAACTGAAGGCAATCAAGTCTCGCTATGAGGAAATTATAAAGGGACTGAAGCTGGAGCTTAGTCTGGATGATGAGTTTAAGACTGTGGAGAAGAACTTTAAGGCAAAAGCCGGTTCCAACTATGCAGCATCTCGTGGAGAGTATTTGAACGGTATTATTATGGCAGCGTATCTGGGCTATGAGTTTATAGATGCAGCAACCGTGATTTTCTTTGATGAGAAGGGCGATTTTGATGCAGAGAAGACCAATGAGGTGCTTTCTGCAAAGTTAAAGACCTGCAAGAAGGCAGTGGTTCCCGGTTTCTACGGCGCTATGCCTGATGGCACTGTAAAGACCTTTTCCAGAGGTGGTTCTGATGTGACCGGTTCCATTGTTGCAAAGGCAGCCGGAGCAGATGTATATGAGAACTGGACCGATGTATCCGGATTTATGATTGCAGATCCCAGAATCATTGACTCTCCTGAGAGTATTGATGTAATTACCTACAAAGAGCTTCGTGAGCTTTCTTATATGGGTGCAAGCGTATTGCATGAGGATGCTATTTTCCCTGTGCGCCAGGAAGGTATTCCTATCAACATCCGTAACACCAATGCACCTGAAGAGAAGGGGACATGGATTGTGGGCAGCACCTGCCAGAAGTCTAAGTATGTTATTACCGGTATTGCAGGTAAGAAAGGTTTCTGTTCTATCAATATTGAAAAAGATATGATGAACTCCGAGATCGGATTTGGCAGAAAGGTACTTCAGGCATTTGAGGAGCAGGGAATCTCCTTCGAGCACGTTCCTTCCGGTATTGATACCATGACTGTATTTGTTCATCAGGATGAGTTTATGCACAAGGAGCAGCAGGTTGTGGCAGGTATCCACAGACTGGCGAATCCCGACACCATCGATATTGAGTCAGACATTGCACTGATTGCAGTGGTTGGTCGTGGCATGAAGTCCATGCGCGGTACTGCAAGCAGGGTTTTCGCAGCACTGGCTCACAATCATATCAATATCAAGATGATTGACCAGGGATCTTCGGAGCAGAATATTATTATCGGTGTTTCTGATGAAGATTTTGAGACAGCAATCAAAGCAATCTATGATATTTTTGTACTTACCAGAATCTAACACAAACTGCCGACAGGGATGCTCTGTCGGCAGTTTTTATGTTTGCAGGAACGGACACTTCGGGCGATTGGAGGTGTTGCGCAAAATGTCGATTTGTGTCTATTTGACAGATATTTCCAGAAATAAAAAAGAAAAATGAAAAAACTAATAATTTTTTGAAAAAATGTGTTGACATTTATCCTTGGGCGTGTTATATTTAATTCAACAAAACAACAGAGAGAAACCAAATCTAAGAAAAGGAGGTACGGTCCACCTAACTAATTAATTTTAACCCAGAAATCTTCCATTGAGGTACCAAAGAGCAAGGTACAGGGTATTTCCCCTAAGAGAAATATTAATATAGATTAATCGAGTACACAGAAGAAAAAGTAACGATTTACCAGAGAAAATTGGAAAATACATGGAACGTTACAGTATCCTATACAAATGAGAAGTGGAAAGAGTACAACGGAGAAAAT
>JAZQFO010000015.1:0-19131 GCA_045539535.1 Acetatifactor sp. | reverse complement strand
CGGAAGGATAAAGCCCTGCCACCTTACCGCTGGGTCCCTTAATCAGCTCCTCCACCACCACACGCTCCACAGGAATGTTGGTGGAATAATACTTTTCACGGTAAGCACCGATTAGTTTGTCCCCCGTCTCATTGGCAAAATAAAGCTTCACACGGGTAAGCTCATAGGTATTAATCTCATTGCCGTCATTGTTGATAAAGGTCTCTGCATTCATCAACCCCACCACTTCTCCGGTCTGGTCAAAAAGCTCCTGCCCCTCCACCATAATGGCCACATAACGCACCTGCGGAAGCTGGGTCAGCGTCCGCACAATGGCTGCCCGCACCAACACCTCTGTGGTAGCCGGCAGATTCATATAGGCACCATCCACGTTCAAAACCAGTTTACCATCCAAAAGCTCCATGCTCAGGATTTCAAATCCCATGGCAAAGGGCACCTGATACTGCAACAAATCCGGCTGGGTCCCCAGACACTCCACCAGCTCCTCAAGCATTTCCTCCGGCTGGGTTGCCTGCATTTCATGGGCGTGAGCCTCTACCTTGGTTTCTTCGTTGTTGATGGCATATATCTGATATACATTCTCGCCTGTAAGCTCCTTCTGTCCACAGGCTGTTAATCCTGCGAACAGACCGATGCATACAAGCATCCATAACAATTTCTTCATATTTTTCTCCTGCCGCTACATTCCTGCAGGGCCATATTCAAACTCATTAAGACACAATATAATTCAAAGGAATTTTTACCACGAAATTGGAGCCTTCACCCTCCACACTATTCACGGTCAATGTACCTCTGTGAAGAAGCACCGCACTCTTAGTGATTGCCAATCCCAGACCTGTTCCGCCGATTTCACGGGAATGAGACTTGTCCACCCGATAAAATCTCTCGCAAATATGTGCCAAACTCTCCTCCGGGATACCAATTCCGGAATCACTGACCTTAAAGGTAAAATACTGATGGTCAGCATCCAGCTCTACCTTTACCCAGCCATGCTCCCTGTTGTACTTGATGGCATTCTCCACCAGATTGGTCATAATCAAAGTCATCTTAACCTCGTCCACTTCAGCCACCACAGGACGCATGCTCTCGAATACAACCTCCACATCCTTCTTGCGGGCAATAGGACGCAAACGCTTCAAGGTCAACTCTACCATATCGTTGATATTCAGTGCAGTAATATTCAAATCCTGCACCTTCTTATCCATCTTGACCAAAGCAAGCAAATCCGTGATAATCCGGTTCTCACGGTCAATTTCAGATACAATATCCTCCATAAACTCCCGGTACAGCTCTGCCGGCGCATCCTGCTCATGAAGCAGCGCATCCGCCAATACCTTGATAGAAGTCATGGGGGTCTTTAACTCATGGGACACGTTGGCCACGAATTCCTGTCTGGAATCATCCAGAGCCTTCATACGTTGAAACAACTGGTTAAATGCTTCCACGATATGCTCTGTCTCCGCATAATCCGGCGCATAAAGCTGCTCATCTCCATAACCGGAATTGATGCGCTGCAATGCCTGAGTAATCCGGTTAAAGGGTCTGGTCATAAACACGGAAAGCGCAATGGCCAGCACCAAAATTACCACTGCCAAAAGCGTTTCAATTAACAGTACCCGTCGGTTCAAATCCTCCATCATGGTTGCAATGGCGCCACTGGAAATACTGGTAAGCATAACGCCCTCTATGTTGTTATCTTGCCCGGTGGTATCAATGATAGGCGTAGTCATTTCGATATAGCCATGCTCCGAATCATATCGGGAAGTATTTTCTCCCTGAAAACACTTAATTACCTCCTCGGAGATAATGATTTTATTCTCACTGATGCCATAGGTATCCTTTACCACCTTGAAGTTGCTGCCAATAATCATCACACGGCCTTCATAGAGATTGGACAGCATCTCAAGCTCAGCGTCAATCACCGCCTTGGAATTCACGCTGGCCTGTTCATCCGAACGATAGGTTCCCAGATAGTTGTTAGCCACCAGATGGTTAGCCACAATCATCAGCTGGTTCTGGACCGTAGCCACACGCTGATCCACTGCACGGTCCTCATAATTTCGTATAATGCTGGCGCCCACGATATATCCGGGTACAATTCCCAACAAAAGCACTACTACAAAAATCCGAAGCCTGAGACTTTTCAAGGGCATTTTGCGCCATATCCATTCAAACAGTTCCTGTAACCTTTTCATGCCTTGTCCTGCTATTCATTCAAAAAGTAATATCCCACACCCCACTTGGTATGAACATACTTCGGTTCACTGGGATTCTCTTCAATCTTTTCACGAAGTCTTCTGATATGTACATCCACTGTACGCACATCCCCGGGGTAATCCGCTCCCCATACAAGCTTAAGCAGAGCCTCTCTGCCGTACACCTTATTGGGATTGTTCATCAGAAGCTCCAACACTTCAAACTCCTTGGCAGTCAATCCGATTTCGCGGTTGCCGATGTACACTCTTCTGCCCTCGCAATCCAGCCTCATGTCGCCGCTTTCAATAAAATCAGGTGTCTCCCTCTGGATCGTTTTCACCTCTACACGGCGCATGATTGCCTTAATGCGCGCCTTTACCTCGAGAATATTAAAAGGCTTGGTAATATAGTCATCTGCACCGTATTCCAGACCCAGAATCTTATCCATGTCATCACCTTTTGCAGTGAGCATAATAATCGGCACGGATGAAAATTCTCTGATCTGCTGGCACACCTCAAATCCGGTAAGCTTGGGCAGCATCACATCCAAAAGTACAATATCATATTGATTGTTGCGGGCAAACTCCACCGCCTCTTCGCCGTCATAAGCACAATCCACCACAAAATTGTCCTGCTCCAGACTAAAGCGGATTCCCTTTACAATCAACTTCTCATCATCTACAACCAATGCTCTCTTCTCTGCCATTTCACCCTCGTCCTTTTCTTTATTTCGCTATAACCAGATCCTTTATCTGACTGTATGCGCTCTCCTTAATACCGGGCACCTGCATAATCGCTTCAATGGAAGCAAACGCACCGTTTTGTTCCCGATAGGACACTATCGCCCTTGCCTTGGCCTCTCCAATACCCGGCAAACTGCACAGCTGCTCAACTCCTGCGGAATTGATATCCACAAGCCCTGTCTCTGCCGCTTCCGTGGCAGCTTCCTGTTCCTCTGCCTCCTGCACCGTAGGAAAATAAATCTGCATGCCGTCACACACCAGCTCTGCCAGATTGACACTTTCTCTGTCCGCATCCTGCCGAAACCCGCCTGCTGCCTCCAAGGCATCATTGCACCTGCTGCCCTCCGGCAACACCACCACACCGGGCGAATTCACTGCGCCGCAGACATACACATACAGCTCCTGCTCTTTAGGTATATCTCCTTGCGACAGATCCATCGCATTCCCTTCCTCTACTGCCAAAGGCTCTGCTAAATCAAAATCCTCCGAAAGCGTTTCACCAAAAGTAAAGGGTAATGCCTTGTCCGCTTTGCCGCAACCGCTTAAAACAACGCACAGCAAGGCGCCGGCAAACCATCTTACCCGTTTGCCCGCTGCCTTTTTCTTTATTATATAATTCTGATCCTTATTCATACACTCCGCTCCTTTACGGGCGGAAAGGAATCATCTTTTATTTGCTGACATTCCTATTGTAAAATAACAGCTTTGAATTTACAAGTGGACCATGCAAAACTTTAGAAAATTTAAGAATTGCGCCTATTTCCACTTAAAAATTACAATTCCGGCTACTGCGATTACCATACCAATCAGCTTTCGCCACTCCCAGGGTTGTTTCTCCACACCAAACCAGCCAAACAGCTCAATAATATAAGCCACCGCAAGCTGAGCTACCACAATCAAAAGTACTGCTTTGGCAGGCCCCAATAAATCCATACTACGAATCACCGTGTAAGTAATAAACGCGCCGATTGCACCACCTAAAAGCATGTACTTAGGCTGCACGGTAAACACCTGGGAAAGGGAACCCCTCTCTGCCACAAACCATGCACTAACACAGACCAAAAGCGCGGTAAACTGCACAAAGGTACTGGCTGCCCAGATACCGGAAGCCTTGGTTACCTGGGTATTAAATACCCCCTGAATACTCATTAGTGCACCTGAAACCAATGCAATCAAAAAACCAACCATAGGACCATTCCTCCAAATCAACTTTTGTAGAAATAGTTTGCCCTATGATTGGCTTGTTATTCTTGCTTTTAAATTTATTCTGCTGAAATCTGGGTGCTAATCTGCTCGTCCAGCTCTGTCAGCAGCGTTTGCGCATCGGCACCGTTCCACACCTTAGAAAACAGCACCTCCAACTGAATCCAGAAATTTCCGGTCTCCATCATCTTGGGCAAAGATACACTGTCTGCATAAGCCTGCTTGAACATCTGGGCTGCACCATTGTTGGACTCACCATAGCTATAGGCAGAAATCTTACCTGTTTTTTCATACAATCCCTGTGCATAATCTGTCACAAGATATGCCGCAAATTCATTGGCCAGCTCCTTATGCTCCGAATAGCCGTTTACAGCCACCGCACCGGTCACGGAAAGAGGCGCACTGGCCAGTTCCGCACTAACCCTTGGCATGGTAGTGATACCATAATCATAGGCAAAGCTTCCGTCTGCCTTAGCCGCATCCAAGCGACTAATTGCATCAGATGTTGCTACGGTAAACATGATTTTGCCATCGATAAAATCCTGCATTACCGAATCATAGGTAATGGTCTCGGACTCCATGGAAAAGAACTGATTCAGCGCCTGATACACCTGCAGACACTGTACAGCTTCCGCATTGTCAATATTGATATCCGACTCATCATCACCGGCTTCGCCGCCCACGTTCAGATAGCTTCCCACAAACCAATAATTGTAGAAAATATCAGATACATCCCACTTCATAATACCTTCCACGCCCTCAGGTACATCAAAGGTATCTGCCACTGTCAAAATATCATCCACTGTAGCAAGAGAAGCGCTTGCAAGCACATCCTGGGTTTCTTCACTTTCTACTACCTCACCGCCGTCTACCACTTCCTGACCGCTTTCGGCTGCCTCCAGCTTAGCCAGCTGCTGGTCTTGCCACTGCTCCATATAAGTAGCATTGTAAATCAAAGCACTGGTGTCAAAATACAAAGGATAGGCAATATTTTTGTCATGGTAGCTCACTGCAGATAATGCCGCCTGGGGAAAATTGTCCGTATTACACACTTCCCCCTTGTCACCTGTCTCGGTGGCAAGTCCCGCCAGATAAGCCTTCTCCAGGGAATCATTGGCAATCAGATATAAATCCGGTGTCTGCTCCTCTCCCAGAGAAGCCTGTCCAATGGCCTCCAAATACTCACCCTCGGAGGTTAGCACCGGGATTACTCGCACACCTTTTTGCTGTCCGAATTCTACTGTAGCGCTGTTGATAAAGCTGGTCATGGTCTCATCGGTATACCAGAAGTAAATCGTTTCCTTGTTGCCGCCAACACCAAGCTTACCTGCACCATTCTCTGCGCCTCCCATAGGCAGCGCACTGCTATATACAGCGGCCGCAGTCATAGCGATAACTGCGGCAACTGACAAAATTCTCTTTTTAAAATGCATGTTAACTCCTGTCTAAATTACCCTACTCAATACAAGTATCCAGAATGGCAATCATATCATCAATATGCTGCTCGGTAATGATAAGAGGGGGCACAAAACGAATAATATTAGCACCCGCATTGATCAACAAAAGTCCCTTATCCAAAGCCTTGGTAATAATCTCGCCTACAGGACGGTCAAATACCAATCCCTGCATCAGACCTACACCGCGATGCTCAGTAATACAATCATACTTATCTGCAAGCTCCTTAAGACGCTTCTCCAGATAAGGTGCCACCTGATTTACATGATCTACAATCTTATCGTTTTCAAAAATCTCAAACACCTTAGCACAAGCTGCTGCCGCCAGAGGGTTACCGCCATAAGTAGTACCGTGGTCACCGCTGGTAAGAGAGCTCTGAGCCACGCGCTCCGTCATCATAAATGCGCCCATGGGTACACCACAACTCAAGCCCTTAGCACTGGTCATAATGTCAGGCTTTACGCCAAAACGCTGCCATGCATAGGTATATCCGGTACGTCCCATACCGCACTGTACTTCATCAAAAATAAGCAGGATATCCTTCTCATCACAGAGGGCACGTACCTTCTTAAGAAACTCCTCCGTAGCAGGAAGCAAACCGCCTTCGCCCTGTACAGGCTCCATGATAATGGCACAGGTCTTGTCCGTCACACAGGCAAGTACACTGTCAAAATCATTTAATTCTGCAAATTTGATATTGCCGCCCACAGCAGCGAATGCCTCCCGATACTTGGGAGTTCCGGTTACTGCCAGCGCACCCAAGGTTCTTCCGTGGAAGGAGTGGTTCATGGCAATAATCTCCTGATCATTCTTGCCGGTTTTCAGCCATGCATACTTAAGCGCCGCCTTCATGGCACCTTCCATAGCCTCTGCGCCGGAATTGGTGAAAAATACACGGTCCATACCGGAAGCCTTCTTGATGCGCTCTGCAGCCTCAATGGCAGGAAGGTTATAGTAATAGTTAGAGGTGTGAATCAGCTTATCCACCTGATTTTTTACAGCCTCATCATATCCGGGATAATGATATCCCAGAGCAAATACGGCGATACCTGCCACAAAGTCCAGATATTTTTTGCCGTTTATATCATAAAGATACACACCCTCACCCTTGTCCAGAACTACCTGATACCGATTGTAGGTGTGAAGCAGGTCGTTCTCGGCCTGGTCGATGTATGTTTTCATTGTTTCGCTCATAATATTTCTCCTGTTTAGTTGCACAAAGTCAAATCGTCGTCATCTGCAATGATAGCGGTTCCGATACCCTGCTTGGTAAAGATTTCCAGAAGCAGGCAATGAGGAACACGGCCATCCAGAATATGTACACGGCTTACACCATTCTTAATCGCAGAGGTACAGTTGTTCAGCTTAGGAAGCATACCTCCGCCGATGATACCGCTGTTAATCAAATCATCCGCCTCAGAAGCAGTCAGTCTGGAGATGAAGGAAGATTTATCCTCAAAGTCACGATACAAGCCCTCTACGTCGGTCAAGAACACCAGCTTATCTGCGCCCACAGCCTTGGCAATAGCACATGCTGCATCATCTGCATTAATATTATAGGTCTCAAAATTGTCATCCATACCGATAGGTGCCACGATAGGCAGGAAATCATTCTCCAAAAGATCATACAAAATCTTGGCATCTACCTGCTTTACGTCACCTACAAAACCGATATCCTGGCCATTAGAAAGCTTCTTGTCAACCTTCAGAAGACCGCCATCCTTACCACTGATACCAACAGCCTTTACACCAAGCTCCTGAACCATGGATACCAGACTCTTATTCACTCTGCCAAGCACCATCTCTGCAATCTCCATAGTCTCTGCATCGGTTACACGAAGACCGTTTACAAACTGCGCCTCCTTACCAACCTTGCCAACCCAGTTGCTGATAGCCTTACCGCCACCATGTACAATGATGGGCTTAAAGCCTACCAGTTTCAGAAGGGTTACGTCCTTAATCACGTTCTTCTGAAGCTCCTCGTTGCTCATAGCACTTCCGCCGTACTTTACAACGATGATTTTACGGTTGAATTTCTGAATATAAGGCAGGGCCTCTATCAGTACCTCTGCTTTCTTTAAAAGCTGCTGCATGTCCTTTTCCATAGGTTCCTCTCTTTCTTGGCGGGGGGCTTCAATCAGTCACGCCGCAAATAAATTAGTTTCTTAAATTTTAACTCCACTGTTTGGGTCTATGCAAAACAGTTGCCTTGCAAGACCCTGATTTTTTCTGATTTCCGGGTCTGGGAAGCCAATTTTTGTGTATAGACCCAAATATACTACAAATCAAGCAAAAAGCCAAACATTTTTCCACGATTTTGGGTCTCACGAGTCAAATTTTTCGTATAGACCCATACCTGATCTGAAATAAGCGCTTTATATTTATTTCTCGCGGGCGAAGGTTATCATCAGGCAGACTTTCCACTTGCTCCAGAAGTTGACACTGACTACTTCCCAGCCTTGTTTAGCCATATCGTTCATCAGCTGCTCCGCCTGATCTTTTTCAATTTCGATTAATTTGTATTCTTTCATTGCATGCATACCTCCGAGGACTGTTTTATGAATTCTATCTTTATGATAGATGGTTTCCTTCTTTTGTATGCATAAAACCTTACTTTTATAAATTTATGTATCAGAATTAGGATCTGTAGTCTGCATTAATCTTCACATAATCATAGCTCAGATCACAGCCCCAAGCGGTTGCCTGTGCATCACCCATGTGCATGTCAACAAGGGCGGTAACTTCAGGATCAGAAAGGATTTTCGTTGCCTCTTCCTCACTGTAGTCGCAAGCCACACCGCCTCCGAAAATCTGCATCTTGCCGGATACGCTCTGGAAATACAGATCTACGTTCTCAGGGTCAAACTGCACACCGGAATAGCCCAGTGCACAAAGGATACGTCCCCAGTTGGCATCATGTCCGAAAATTGCTGCCTTGGTCAGGGAAGAGCAGATTACGGATTTTGCAAGAATACGGGCATTTTCCTTGGTATCTGCACCCACTACCTTGGTCTCAAAGAGTGCGGTTGCACCCTCACCGTCTCCTGCCATTTTCTTGGCAAGATAGGAAGTAATCTCGTGCAGTGCGGCACAGAAGGTATCGTAATCCTCTCCTTCGGCGGTAATCTCTGCATTCTCTGCCAAACCATTTGCCATTACCAGCAAAGTATCGTTGGTGGAGGTGTCACCGTCCACGCTAATCATATTAAAGGAATCTACCACATCGGCACTTACTGCCTTCTGAAGCATCTCCTTGGAAATATTTGCATCCGTGGTCACAAAGCCCAGCATGGTGCACATATTGGGATGAATCATACCGGAACCCTTACACATACCGCCCATGGTCACAGTCTTGCCGCCAATCTCAACGGTAAGTGCAATCTGCTTGTGTACGGTATCGGTAGTCATAATTGCTTTTGCTGCATCCAGACCTGCCTCCAAGCTATCCTCCTTGGCTGCAACCAACTTCTCAATACCTGCACAAATCCTATCCAGAGGAAGCTGCATACCAATCACACCGGTAGAAGCTACCAGCACGGAATCTGCAGGAATATTCAAAAGCTTACCTGCACATTCTGCCTCAGCCTTACAGGTATCCATACCCTGCTTGCCGGTACATGCATTTGCCACGCCGGAGTTTACCACTACTGCCTGTGCAAACGCAGACTCCTCTACCACTTTTTTGTCCCAGAGAACAGGAGCTGCCTTCACCACATTGGTGGTAAAAGTGCCTGCAACCTTACAAGGAACTGTACTGTAAACCAGCGCCATATCCTTGCGGTTCTGATATTTGATAGCAGCCTCTACACCTGCTGCCTGAAAACCTTTTGCTGCGATTACACCGCCATCTATCTGTTTTATATTTGCCATAATACTCATCCTCTCTCCGCCATTTTGGCGGGAATCTATGTAGCCAAACTACTTATTAAACGCCGTGATATT
This sequence comes from Acetatifactor sp., assembly GCA_045539535.1. Taxonomy (GTDB): domain Bacteria; phylum Bacillota; class Clostridia; order Lachnospirales; family Lachnospiraceae; genus Acetatifactor. The sequence continues at coordinate 9,592 of JAZQFO010000015.1, read as the reverse complement.
CGCCTCATTCAAGGTGAAATCATAATAATTCAAATCTTCTCTCTTGGTCCAGCCGATGCAATTCCAGAAAGCATTACCAATGTCATTTACCGTAAATGCAATCAGACTTACTTTGTTGATCTCCTCAGCCTTCAAAGCATTCATGCAGTACACAACCATGGCTTTACCGATACCCATTCTGCGGTAATCTGCATGAACACACACATGGTAAAGACAGCCTCTTCTGCCATCATGTCCGCAAAGAATTCCGCCCACCACGGAGCCATCCTCAGCGATTGCCACCACACTGATACCGGGGTTTCTTTTTAAAAATTTCTCCACACCCTCTCTGGAGTCATCAATACTTCGGATACCGAAGCCCTTGATTGTCATCCACAGGGCACGCAGCCCGTCGTAGTCTTCTATGGTCATTGCACGAATTGTATACTTTTTGTCTTGCATCTTCCTAACCTAACTTTCTCATTCTTCTTTTGCTTTATACTAATCTCAATTGCTTATTGGCGTCAGATAACGATATCATCGATTAGACGCTTTATGTCCTGCCACGGACCCTTGAAAAACGCCGGTGCTTGGCGAGGTCAAGTCGCTTGCGACTTCGAGCCTAGCATCCGCTGCGCTTTTTCACGGAGTGAGAACGTGTCCGTGAAGGATATAAAGTGTCTCAATCGATAATAAAACATTTTCCACGCCAATAAGCAATGGGGTATATTTTTAAGGGAAACAAGGTACCAGTTCAAGGCCCTCCCACTCGGGAAGTCCAAAGAGCAGGTTCATATTCTGAACTGCCTGGCCAGCTGCGCCCTTTACCAGATTGTCGATGGCGCCCATCATAATAATACGCTCGGTACGCTCGTCAATCACAAAATTTACATCCACATAGTTACTGCCCTCAACCCACTTGGTCTCAGGACAAACGCCCTTGTCAAGCACGCGGACAAACTTTTCGTTTGCATAGTACTTATCATAAACAGCCTTTACCTCCTCATAGGTAGGAAGGGTGCCGTCAGGCTTTCTCTTAAGCTTTGCATACTCAGTGGCCAAAATACCACGGTTCATGGGTACAAGATGAGGAGTGAAATTGATGGTCACATCACAGTTACCTGCGTAACCAAGCTGTTCCTCAATCTCAGGGGTGTGGCGATGACTTGCCACGCCGTAAGCCTTCATATTCTCGTTCACCTCACAGAACAGGTTGGGCACCTTAGCACCTCTGCCCGCACCGGAGGTACCGGACTTGGCATCCACAATCAAAGTATCCACATCAATCATGCCTTCCTTTACCATAGGGTAAGCGGTGAGAATGGAGCATGTGGTGTAACAGCCGGGATTGGCAATCAGACGGGTGTTCTCATTTACCTTGCCACGATTAATCTCACAGAGACCATACACTGCTTCCTCAATAAACTGAGGGGACTTGTGCTCAATGCCGTACCACTTCTCATAGGTAGCCACATCCTTGATACGATAGTCTGCGGACAAATCTACAATCTTGACCTTCTGCAAAATCTCTTCCGTAAGAATACCTGCCAGATATCCCTGAGGGGTTGCTGTGAAAATTACATCCACCTGCTCAGCCAGCTCCTGCAGATTATCGTCCTTACATACATCCTCCACGATCTGGAACATGTTCTGATATACTTCATAATATCTCTTATCTATGTAACTTCTGGAACCATACCATACAATTTCTGCATCCTTATGATTGGCCAAAATTCTCACAAGCTCGCCTCCGGCATAACCGGTAGCTCCGATAATTCCTACTTTAATCATGATAAATTCTCCTTATTCTTGAAACAATGTCTTATGTAATCATACCACTTTTTGCATAAATGTCCACTACTTTTTAATTTTTATACAATATTTTTGCATATTCATGCATAAATATGCATCCCGTTGTGAATATTCACATAAAAACTGTATTTTTACTCGTTTCACTTTGGCAAATCCTGTCATTGACAGGCCCAAAGTTTTACATTATATTATATCAAATGAAACAACTAGAGGCAACTTAAACTTTTTGGAGGAAATATTCATGGAACTCCCCAGTCAAAAATCTAAATTTCACATAGGAATGCGCAATATCAAGACTGCACTTGCCGCATCACTCTGCGCATTTTTATACCTATTTATTGATAGAAATCCCACCTTCGCCTGCATCGGTGCCATTTTCGGCATGGGTAACGATATGGGAAACTCCAAATTAAACGGCGGAAACCGACTGTTCGGCACCCTGTTTGGCGGTCTGATTGGCATGGCGATTTTTGCAATCTATATTCAGTTTTATCCGGACGGCAAGATGCGCCCCCTGATTCTCCCCTTCTTGTTTGTCGGAGTCATCATCCTGATTAAGGTCAGCCTGCTGATGCACTGGCCCGGAGCCATCCAGCCCGGTGGCGTTATCCTGTGTATTATTCTGTTCAACACCCCGGTAGAAACTTTTGTTCCCTACTCCATCAACCGTATCATCGATACTGGTATCGGCGTGGCAATCGCCCTGGCGGTAAACTATCTTTTCCCCAGAGAAAAGTGGGAAAAGATTAAGGAAGCTGTAGGAGCCAAAAAAGAAGAACCCGGCGACGTACCGGATTTTGCAACGGATATTGATAGTAAGGTGAGATAAGAAACTTGTTTTTTGCAAATCTTATCCTGGAAATTAAGCACGAAGCCCTCGTATTTTGAACCAAAACCACAAAAAACTCAGATAAGAATTAGGTATTTGAATTTCTTATCTGAGTTTTTCTATTTTACGAACATGTAGAATCGGTTTTGAAACCAAAAAGTCAGATAAACAAACGGTTTTCGATGGTTCTTATCCTACTTTGTGCCAAATGCTGTGCTAATCACTATCGTTTGAAGCGTTCCTTGGCAAGTTCAATATAACGACTGCGCGTAATTCCTCCGAACTTTTCAGCGAACTCATCCTGGGCCGTTTCCCACCGGAATCCATAATACGCTGCAATACGTTTCTTTAGCACATCACTTTGGGTCTCCGATTTTGAAACAAGCCCCGCATTACCGCCATTGTCCTGCAGCTGAATGCTCAGAGCAACCGGACAAGTCATGTGAAAACTATGATCTCGTCCATTATAGCACAAGCCTATCTGCCGCTGAGTTTCATCCGCGAAAACACCACATTCATCCTCTTCATAAAACTTCACCGTCAGTCCCCAAACCACTGCTTTTAGTTTGTTATTCACAGCAAATCCCAAATCGATGTCTGACTCAACCAGCTCCTTGGATGCCACAATAGGATGGGTGTTCCAGAGAATATCATTATCCTGAGCAACTTTTACATCCAAAAGCGGAATCTGCTGTAACTCCTCCACAGTCATATCTGGATTTTCCGTGATAATGCCATATTGGCGGTACAAAATGGGCTGACTCATCACATGCCGAAACGGATGTTCCGGCGAAAGCTCCGGCCACTTCTCAATCTGGCGCACTTTTCCGAGAATTAATCCATAAGAATAAAGCGTTGGTGTAAGCTGCTGTCTAAAAATATCGCCTGCTGTGAACTTAACTGTTACGCGTTCTTTCTTGTGAAACCTCTCGATCACATCTTTGTACTGCTCGGGACAAGATGCAATATAACTTTCAGACAATGCATAAAATTCCTCTGGCGACGTGGGACACATTGCCGGAAGAGGCAGCATCTGATCATTAACGCAGTTGTAACAATTTACCCTTCCACCTTCCTCATTAATAGAAACATAAAACTGCTCCCGCATATAGGTAGGTGTCATCAATAACGAAGGTGTCAATTTCTTCTCACGTCCCCGGTGGGTCTTGGGTAACACAAACTGTCTGTTCCTTGTAGCAACTTCCATATCAATCTCTTGGTAGCCGCCACCTTCCACATCCTCATACCGGCACTCAAATATCATTTTTTTGAGAATATCACCCTCAAAATAAAGCTCCGTCCGCTTCCTGCAGTCATGAGTAACAGAATACATAACCTCTTTATCCCATGTAGCATTTAGTGGAGCCAGGCCATAATAATAACGCAGTCTGTCATCCAGTTCAATCAGATGCACACCATCCGTAAAACTGGCTGCCGCCTTAGATTCTGCAGCTTTCTTTGCCGGCTCCTTGTACACTACTTTATGACTCAGCGCAGTGTTTGCAGAAATCATTTCTCCAATCCGGTCACCCATAACCGATTTAAAAGCCTCATAATTGATACCATCCTTACCCTTCCACAAATGAAGGGGATAATAAATATCTGCATCATGCTGAAAAAGCAAATTCCCATATGCCACAAAACCATTTCTGTGACTTTTAAATTCTGCTGTATCAAACACGCCACATGCCGCCAGCACGCCAAGTATGGAATAGGCATCCACAGCAGTTAGAGACAAGCTCTCCTCCGCTGCAATCAGTTTCAAAAGAGCATTCACCTTATTGCCTGGTGCAAGCTCACCGGCAAGTCCCAATATCCGATTCAAAATCCGGATGTCCTCATCACAATAAGAAACCTCCGGCAGCTTGGCAAATTCCAATAAATCATTTAAAACATAGCCGGCACTACTTACATCCATCATAACCTTCTGCGGAATCAATCTGTCAGCACAATGGCTTTTCATGTCCAGACAACTAAGTCCATCGGATTCCTGAAATCTTCCTCCGCAAATGCAGCACCGGTATCCTCTATAATCTCTCGTCCATGTAAGGGGATGTTCCGGTATTGCATTGGCCCAAATCAAACTTGACAGCCCAGTCCTATAACGGAAATCAGCCGTTGATACACTATATAAAAATCCCTTTACTGCCTGCTCCATTGAAATAGTAGACGCAACATCCTTTATCTGCTGTATCAACACTTCATGGGATACCGGCTCATGTGTTGTGAGTACTCCTGCCCGGATACAATATTCTCTCTCAGATGCCGGAAGCTCACCCCATCTGAACTTTGCAAGTATTTTTAAAGCCTTTTTGTCTGTCATATCTTTTCCTCACGGTCCAACTTACGACCCCGCGTGCTCATGTTGTCTGTACTTTTCACAAATTTCGATAGCCCCATTGTAATAATTTGTTGCATTGCAAGATAAATTCACAGAACCTGTGTCCGTTTCAATTAGAATTCTTGAATATTTCCCATTATGTGTTTGCGAGAAATTCGTTACCTCTGCATCCCTATAAAAATGAACCTTACCATTCATTTCACGATACAGAACACCATCTGTCAAAAAAACCACTGCATAATTTTTCATCATAGTATACATGAAGAATTCGAAACAAGCCAAAACTCCTGCCTCAAGTACAACTGCTGCAAGCAATTCTCCGATATCCCCCTGACCGGAAATTAGATTCATACACATTCCAAGGAACATAAGTCCTCCAAAAAACATACCACCTACCAGGCTTGCACAAGCCAGCCATGTTCGAAAATTACACACAAGCAATATATCCTTTTCTTCATAACCTTCCGGCAACTCAGGATATAAATTTGTCGTCCACAACTTTTTGACAAGCACCGTAACCAAAATATCAATTGTAAGAAATATTGCACATTGGATAAGATTCATTTATTTTATCTTCTCTTTCTCTCTGATTACTGATTCGGCATCAGTGTCTTCAATTCCTCAAACATCTTAAGATCCGACTCGTTCACCCGCATGTTGGCAGTGATGGGCTCCTCTCCCGGTCTGGTGATGGTTACCTCAAGTACAGTCCCCTCCTCAATTCTTCTGGAAAACACCATCTTCAAAAAGGCCACGAATTTGGGGTGGTCTGCGGTAAACTGATTTTTCATCTGCATAATTTTCATAAGTGCCATAGGGTTCATATTAATTCCTCCATTCTAATTGTCCTTGGTATTCAATTTCAAAAACATCGCTCACAGCCTCTCCCTCAATCAGATAACCATAAACCCAATTGGTAGCAAGGCCTTCATAGGTAAGCAAACACACCACATGCTGCACCTGCCCGGTTACATCATCTGCCACATCCTCTACCCAGAAGTTCAAAGGGACGCCTTCATATTGCAAATCATAGTAAGTGGTCAGGTATTCCGGCTCATCCGGTGCCTGGGCAAAATACAAATCATTCTCCAGGCTGACACAGCTGGAGATGGTACTGGGATAGAAAATCTGCTTTTCATACCATTCTTCCACGCCGTCATTGTTGATATCTGCATGATAAATCTTGTCATTATCCTTTTGTTCCACCCATTCGCCGCTGCCGGCACCTATCCGGTAATCGTACAGCGAATCCTCATGGAATCCGTCCCTGCCAAGTTTGGCATAGTGCTCTGCCAGCTTCTCATACCCGGCTTCACAAGATACGAGCTTGGGCTCCCACTCAGGAGCCACTGCTTCCAAATACACCTGGTCGCTAACCATACCCTGCTCATAACAGGTCACCATAAATCCGCTGGCAGCTTTCCGATTATAATCATAATCCGTCTCCACCAGATAATTTAGCCCCTCATATGTAATAAAGGCCAGTTCCTGGCTCATAGTGCCCTGATATTCCGTCACCTCATATGTACCATCTTCCCTTCCCTGCGCAAGCTGTAAGGAAGTATTTCCGGAGGAGCCACCGTCCCGAATCCACATAAACAAATCCTTTATGCCGTCATTGTCTGCATCCACCCGAAGTATTGTCCCTCCCCAGATTTCAAGCTCGGACAACACCTCATCGACGCCCTTTCCCTGATAGGACATCCAATCCTCTTTCGCAATCACTTCATCGCTTACCATGGACTGCAGGGTCTGAGCCGCAGTACCGGCAAGGAAGTTGTCCTTAAGCAGGGTCTGCAGACCTTCCGGAACCTTGGCCGTCAGCTCAGGTGTCTGTGTTATCGGCTGAGATTCGGATGGCATGGAATCGGAAACTACGGGAGTTTCCGATGGGGTTTCCTCTGTTTTTGATGCTATTACTTCTAGGGTTGTCTCCTGCGATTCTTCAACAAGCTGCTCAGAAACAGACTGTGTTTCGGACTGCTCTGCCAATTGCTCTATGGGCTTTGCACAAGCACATAAAACAACACCAGATATACATATCGCCAGGATTATCTTAATCTTTTTCATGTGGTATTCTCCTGTCAAATTTTTACACTTTTCAGCATAAAAACATTATTCTAGGAAGTCAAGCCACATTTTTGCATCATAATTCAGTCAGATGTCCTATTCACTCTCTGTCTCTTCGTACTTCCTAAACTCATTTAGATATGCAACCATCTCCGGGTCATCTATCAAGTAGCCCCAATGTTTTTCCTGAGATTTGCCACTTAGGTCCCTCCCATATTCTGACTCAACAAAATACCACTTTTCACCCTGACATGAGATATGCAAATATTCTCCCGATACCGGACACCCATTAAAACAAAAGAAACAACCAACAGTAACATCATTCTCCATACTAAAGGGATCTACGAATTCTATCGGCGCATTTTTGTATCGTTCTTCCCAAAATCTTTGGAACAACTCCAAATTCGCATCCTCAAACGCTTCTTTTTTGATTGTAAGGTGCATACTCCCTTCGCCATGTACTCCCGGAATGCCTAGATCCACATAAACTCCGGTTACCTCTCCATCCTTAGGAATTACATCATATTTGCACGAATAAACCAGCACATCGTTTGTCGGTGATTCTGCCACAATGGTCGTATGCTCAGGGTCCGTTTTCATAGTATACAAAACCAGAAATGTTCCCTGCGCCCTACCAATACATTCTTTTTCTACATTATCAAAGGACGTTGTATAACCGTTATCCACCGCAATCTCGCGATAGGTCTTCCCTTCATAAATGAAATAGGACGGTGCTGACTCCGGCGACTCATAATCCACATCAATACCTCTCACATCAAGTTGCGTCCATTCCAATATTGGCCTTACATACAGATACAACACAACACCAATTATCAAAAACGGAGCCAAACACTTTATATACTTCAGAATTTTTTTCTTTTCCACAAATGATTTCCCCCGCTCTTACCGTCTGCTAACGGATAGAATTTTGTATCGTCAATATAACACGAAAAGAATTGATTGTAAATTATCTTGCACAGCATTCCGTCCCACTCATGCCTATTTTTGCTTGTTGAATGCATTTTTATGCGCATATGCAGTATATTTATGCCCTTTTATGCATATTTAAAGCATTATTATTCATTTTGTTTTTAATTTTATGCATTATTTCTGCTTGCTTTTATGCGTAGAATGTTGTATAGTAAATTTCAGATTACAAAATACATAAGTATACATTAATATTTACGGAGGCTTTTATCATGAAAGAAAAAGTTGTTTTGGCTTACTCCGGTGGTCTTGACCCCACCGCAATTATCCCTTGGCTCACGGAGAACTTCGACTACGAAGTAATCTGCGTCTGCGTTGACTGCGGACAGGCTGAGGAGCTGGATGGTCTTGAGGAGAGAGCAATCTCTTGTGGCGCATCCAAGCTGTACATCGAGAATGTTATCGATGAGTTCTGTGATGAGTACATTGTTCCCTGCGTACAGGCAAATGCTATTTACGAGAACAAGTATCTGCTTGGTACCTCCATGGCTCGTCCTCTCATCGCTAAGAGACTGGTTGAAATCGCACGTAAGGAAGGCGCTACCGCTATCTGTCACGGTGCTACCGGTAAGGGTAACGACCAGATCCGTTTCGAGCTGGGTATCAAGGCTCTGGCTCCCGACATCAAGATTATTGCTGCATGGAGAAATGAAAAGTGGACCATGGATTCCCGTGAGTCCGAGATTGCATACTGTGAGGCACATGGTATTCATCTTCCCTTCTCCGCAGATACTTCCTACAGCCGCGACCGTAACATCTGGCACATCAGCCATGAGGGTCTTGAGCTTGAGGATCCTGCAAATGAGCCCAACTTTGACCATCTTTTGGTATTGGGCGTTACCCCTGAGAAGGCTCCCGACGAGGGCGAGTACGTAACCATGACCTTCGAAAAGGGTGTTCCTACTTCCGTTAACGGCAAGCAGATGAAGGTTTCCGATATCATCAGCACCTTGAACGAGCTGGGCGGCAAGCACGGCATCGGTATCATCGACATCGTTGAGAACCGTGTTGTAGGTATGAAGTCCCGCGGCGTATATGTGACTCCCGGCGGTACCATCCTGATGGAGGCTCATCAGCAGCTTGAGGAGCTTATCCTTGACCGTGACACCTATGCTCTGAAAAAGGAGATGGGCAGCAAGTTTGCAAGCCTTGTTTACGAAGGCAAGTGGTTTACCCCTCTTCGTGAGGCTGAGCAGGCATTTATCGAGAAGACCCAGGAATATGTAACCGGTGAAGTAAAGTTCAAGCTTTACAAGGGTAACATCATTAAGGCTGGTACAACTTCTCCATATTCCATGTACAGCGAGTCTTTGGCAAGCTTTACAACAGGTGAATTGTATGACCACCATGATGCTGAAGGATTCATCAATCTCTTTGGTCTTTCCATGAAGGTTCGTGCAATGTTAGATCAGAAATAAGAATTAGTTCTTGATTTCGATATTGAATAATGAAATTCTATATAAAACTCCCGGATGCTGGTTTTCATCCGGGAGTTTTTATATCAAAAGCACAATTCCCAAAAGCAAACAAGAAAAAACTAGATTATTATGCTGTAATATGATAGAATAGACAAA
>JAZQFO010000014.1:0-9544 GCA_045539535.1 Acetatifactor sp. | reverse complement strand
TCCGAAGAATCCCTGTAAACAAATACCTCCACCGAATCACCTACAGAAAGTCCCTCCGGCACCTGCTTGGACGGAAGCAAAATCCGATTCTCCTTCTCCTCCAAAGATGTGGCCAGATAAACGCCAAATTCTACTTTTTTGACTACAACAAGCTCCTGTTTCTCACCTAATTTAATCATATCTAACCTCTCCGTCTTCTATCTCAGGCTCCTATACCTGTTTTGCAAATTCAACTACCACATAAGGTCTGCCCGCTTCATCATTCAGAGCAACCACGCACTTATCTGCTTCCCGCACCACATGGGCATACAGCACATCATCCAAAAAGGCCTGTTGCTTGTACTCCGCACGCATCTGTCTGATCACAAAATCCTCCGGCAGATAAGTCATGGCCATATCTACAAACTGACCGTTGTTTACATGATGATTGGTGTCCAAATGATGTTTTTTTACCACCATGGGCTCCTCACTTACACCACCCTCAGGAATTACGATTTTGCGAGGTGCATAGTCCATTTCAATGGGCTCAGAAAGCACATAGCCCGCCAACATATCCTCCGTAGGCACCACAGGCTTATGGGTCGCCGTACTCAAATGACTCCACAGAGAATTGGCTTTGGCCAGGCACTCTCCATCCTCTGTCAGCATAACAAAATTACGGGAACCGGTAAAGCCCTTAAATGCATAAGGCGCTGTTCCGATTTTCACACGCTCACCCATCTTGGGATAACGCTCCACCACAATCTGCCATCCGGACAAAAGCCACACCGTCTGCTGCTTGGCCAGATAGTCCACTCCCAGTCCTAAATCCTCGGAATGAAAAGTGGTGCAATCCTGAAAGTAATTTAATAGCGCAGCCAGTGTAAGTCTGCCTTGACTGTCTGTTTCACTGTAACGAATTCTTCCGTCAAAAAAATACATATCTATCATCCTTTACACTCTTCTATTTCTACCACACGTACATACTGTCGCAGCGGATATTCACCGTCATGGGCAGCTCCTGCCACAGTCCTGGACATTCTCCCCGCCCGGGTAATGTGGGTAAGACCTGCTCTTGCAAACAAATCCGCAAGCTCCGCACCATCCTCTTCTCCGCAAAGCAGACCCACGGTCTGAAGATGACCTCTGTAGCCCTTTAGCGCCATCACAATATGGGTTCTGGGAAGGGGCTTTACCCAACAATTTTTAAACATGTGGGACAGCGTGAGCTTCTCATCCCGGTCCACTGTCACACTGACACCGTTTCCCTTCAAAATCTGCCTGCCGGTCTCTTTGCTTTCCAGCTCTTCATTGTATAAAGACAGGCTGATTTTGCCCCGGACACCAATAGATTCCTTGGGATACGCTACACTGACTTCCTCTAAAATCTTCACAAACCGTTGACCCATGTCAAACACCCGGGCAGGATCCTCGGTATCTACGAAAATACCCTGACAGGAATTGCACAGAACCTGTCTGGTTTCGCATATATGCACAGCCAGTTGACGCAGCTGTTCGTCTGTAGCATCCAAGGTAGCATAGGCAAAGCTTAATTTGTGCCCCCAGCTGATAATCTTGGTCTGGGGATCTGCCATAGTCCGGACTGCCTTTACCGCCTCATCTCCGCCCCAGACTACTACCGCATCTGCCATACCGGACAGCTTCTTCATCACATCCATGTTGGTAGATGGGATATCCAGTACGCATACATAGGGTGCCAATCTGGGCGCAATCTTTACCAGCTCATGGAGCAGCATCACAGACAATCCATCATCCGCCGAAGGAAGCTTTAAGATATTTACATTGCCTGCCATCATGCCCTCGATAACACTATAGAAGGGCAGTCCCCTGGCATTTCCTGCCGCAATATGAAACAGCACCCCCAAGCCTTCCAAACGCCTGGTAACCGTTACCTCACCATCCTGATACTCCGGCATATTATCCAGAAGGACTCCCAGCTCCGTCCAGTACTTTGCAAACAGATTCTCGTTGTCAAAAAACTCCAGCGCATCCTCCAGCTGGGCCTGTGTAAACAGTCCCTTTTGCAGCAAGGGCTGTAGCAACTCATCATAAACGCCGGTACGGATTCTTTCACCCAGAACACCACAGGCATTCATTACCATCACCGCCATCTCAGCCACCGTCTCCCGGTTCATTACAGAGAAGACGCAGTGATTCCACAATTTATCTAATATACTATCCAATTCCTCGTCCGGGAAAATCTTACCGTTAAAGAGAATCATTTGACATCCTCCATCATCAACTTCTGTACCAGCTTCTCTGCTCCTGCCGCACAGGTGGTAATGTCCTCCATACCCACCCGGCCCAGAATCTCCAGATAAGGCGAATCAATACCGCAACTGCACTCAGAAGCGTCATGCAAAATTCCCAAATCATCCGTCATAATACTATGTACCGGTGCGCTGGAAACCATAGGTGTCAACAGGTTTACCAGGCCGGGCTGACCGTTTTCCACAGGCTCAAAGGTATCCACATCTCTGATAATAACCCGGGCATAAATAGGCACATGAAAATGATGTTTGGGACAATCACAGTACAGAATCGGATGCTCCACCGCACCAAAAAACTCTCTGCAGTTTTCCTCCGGAATATTCAGCACATCCTTTACCAGACCATACATGGTCTCCTTGTCCGGCTTCTGGGTATAATACTCCTTCCAGCCGCCTCCGAAGGCCATGATGGACCCTTCCGGCAGAGGGCAGGAAATTCCCTCCTCCTTCATCTTGGAAAGCAGCCAATACGCATGAAAAGGAAATCCCATAATCCGCACAGGCACGCGACCCTTGCTGTATTTTATCAGCTTCTTTTTAATCGCCTCAAGATTCAGCTCATAGTCGCCGTTTTTGTATTTTAAAGCATAGGTACGGGACAGTGCCGGCGCCAAAAAAGTAAAGCCGTAGGCCGTCTTAGCCACCGCCTTTTCCTCCACCTTGCGACTCCCCCAAAGGAAACCGCGATGCTCATAACCAAGAATAATGTAGTGACAAGGCTTCATCGTGCGTAACCAATGGGTTCTGCTGACTGCCAGGGACATGCCAAGCGCCCTCCACATGGTGGGCACATCATAGCCGATGACGCTCTTATTGCCGCTGGTACCGGAGGAAGTGGCCTTCGTCAACATTTTCTTCTCCGGAACGGAATCCAACTTATGATGCTTAAAATACACCGTGGGAAGAAAAGGAATCTCCTCTACGGATTCTATCTTTTTGATGCGTTCCTCATCAAACCCCTTTGCATCCATCAGCTCCCTGTACGCCGGACAATTCTTGTAATGCAGCTTCATGTTTTTGATCATCTTGCGTTTAAAAAGCTTCTCCGTCTTCTCACACGCATAGGGATTTCTTCTCCAAAACAGGTTGCTCATCGCTCCAAAACGTCCCCTCTTCCAATCTCGCTCTTCTCAATATCTCTAATCAAAATACCCACATTCATGCCTACCGTAGCTGTATCCAGCATTTTTCTGAAAACCTCGATTCCGCCGATAGTCACACTTTTGCATGTTCCATCCACTCTGCGCAACTGCACCACATCACCTACAGAAACCTGTCCCAACTCAACACAACCGGTAATCACCGTACCCCGGCCTGTAATATTGAATACATCCTGAACAGTGATACGAAATGTACCGGCAACAGGGCCTGCCGGCTGCATCTGCTCTGCCGCAGCTGCTGTGTTGTTTGCAGGCTGGGCATCCGTAGCGTAACGGATGGTAGTAGTGTTCTGAATATGGTCATCATTTGCCTTTTTGAAAAAATCGAAAAGTCCCATAGTTGCCTCCTTGAAATGTCAATTTATCGTACTGCAATTTAACGATTTACCAAAATAAATTCTCTCTGTATTTTACCATTTGGAAAAGGATTATGCAATGTCCCTGTTTCGTTTCTCACTCAACTGCAAAACAAAGGAGCCGTGCACCACTTGCACAGCTCCTCCATCTTAAGCCTTTACAGCATTCTTTTTTCTGTTTTCAATCATCTGAGTGATTACCATGACGATAACCAGTCCCAAACCGATGCCGTCGGTAATCAGGCCAGGGTAAATCAACATCAATCCACCCACAAGGCTAAGGATTCTCTGATACCACTTCATATGACACAGACAATATCCTTCCAGAGCCGCCGATACACCAAAGATACCCACCAAAGAAGTAATGCAAATCTGAACGATTTCAAGAGGTGTGGTATTGATAAACAGCATAGCCGGATTCAGTGCAAATACATAGGGAACGATAAATGCACCAATTGCCAGCTTGGTAGCTGTGATTGCAGTCTTCATAGGGTTCGCCTGGGCAATGGCTGCACCTGCATAAGCCGCCAAGGCTACAGGAGGCGTCAAATCCGCCACAATACCAAAGTAGAACACAAAGAAGTGTGCTGCCAGGGTAGGTACGCCCATACGAATCAAAATGGGTGCACAGGTAGCTGCCATAATACAGTAGTTCGCTGTGGTAGGCACACCCATACCAAGGATGATACAACATATCATAGTCAATACCAGCGCAATGATTACCTGATTACCTGCCAAAGCTACGATACCGTTAATTACGATGTTGGCAAGACCGGTCATGGTAATGGTACCTGCAATCATACCCGCTACGCCGCAGGCTGCAGCTACGGTAATCATACCCTGACCACCTGCTGCAAGTGCCTCCCAGATACGCTTGGGAGTGATACGGTTGCCTTTATTAAACAGACTCACCACAATTGCCGCAATAATTGCAAGGGCTGCTGCGTACTGAATAGAACGCTGGCTGGTACCCACCAGATATACCAAAAGAATCAAAGGCAAAAGCAAATAGGTCTGCTTAAGCAAAGGCTTGATTCTGGGCAACTCTTCCTTGGTCAAACCACGCAGGCCTTCCTTCTTAGCCTCCAAATGAACGGTGATAAAAATACCTGCAAAATACAGTACTGCGGGCAAAATCGCGCGAACAACAATATTACTGTAAGGAACACCTACATAGTCAGCCATCAGGAATGCCGCTGCACCCATAATAGGGGGCATAATCTGTCCGCCGGTGGAAGCAGAAGCCTCCGCTGCAGCCGCAAACTCAGGCTTGTATCCGGTCTTCTTCATCAAAGGAATGGTAACAGAACCGGAACCTACGGTATTTGCTACGGAAGAACCGGATACCATACCCTCCATGGCACTGGCTACAACCGCAACCTTTGCAGGACCGCCGGAAAAGCCGCCTACAAAAGCATTTGCAATATTGATGAAGAAATCCGCAATACCGGTACGCTCAAGGAACGCACCAAATATAATAAACACGACGATAAATTTCGAACACACATTGATGGGCGTGGACATAATGCCTTCCTTACTGTAGAACAAATAACGAACTGCATAATTTAACTTGCCCTCCAAAGTAGGATTGGACAATCCAAAGAGCAATGCATACAGAATCAAACATCCCGCAACCACCAAAATAGGAATACCTACGCTTCGACGACAAACCTCTGCCAAAGACAAAATTCCAACAATACCAATGATAATCTGATAAGTCTCGAACTTACTGCCCTGCTGAATAATAGTCATGGCATTGGCAGTATAATACAAAAACGCACCTGTACCCGCAAGCATCAGCAATACGTCATACCAGGGCATGTGATTTACCTTCTGATGTCCCTTTTTGGCAGGGAACACAATGTATCCGATAAAAATAATGAACGCCACAAAGGAAGTCAGACGAATCTCCTCAAGCCAGCTGGTAAACAAAGTCACATAGATACAAAACAGTGAAAAAATCGCCAGAATAGAAGTTACCACCATCTTGGGCTTACCTTCCCAAATTCTGACATTAGACTCCCTGTCAAATTTTTTCATTACTGCATCCAGATCCATTGTCTCCTGAACCTCTGGTGTTTTGTTTTTCGCAAAAAGACCCATGAAAACCTCCTTAAATAAAACAATTAGTTACATCATGATATAAAAGAGAAATGAGCTACGGCGAAAACTCGTCGTAGCTCATAAACTTAACTACTCTTAGTTAACTGCAACGTCTACTCCCTGCTCAGCAAAGTACTTTGCTGCACCTGCATGGAAAGGAACGGTCATACCGCCGGTAGCATTCTCAATGCTCAGCTCTGCACCCTTAGCATTCTCAGCAGAAATAGCGTCAATATTATCAAAAATAGCCTTGGTCAAATCATAAACTGCATCCTCGGAAGCGTCAGCGCTAACAATCAAGGTAGCCTTAACAGTTACAGTCTGAACATCCTCTTCCTGACCTGCGTAGGTACCTGCAGGAATGGTGTGTACAGTATAGAAAGGACAAGAAGCCATCAGAGCATCTGCAATCTCACCATCAATAGGAACCAAATAAGCGCTGTTGGTGGTGCAAAGCTCGGTAATAGCAGGAGTAGGAGGTCCTGCTACGATAAATGCCGCATCAATCTTGCCATCCTTCAGCGCATCTGCACTGTCTGCGAAGGACTGATACTGTGCATCGATATCTTCCTCAGTAAGACCTGCTGCCTCAAGTACATCAACTGCGTTGAAGTATACACCGGAACCGGGAGCACCGATGGAAACAGCCTTACCCTTTAAATCTGCAACACTCTTAATCTCCGGATCCATGGTTACAAGCTGAATAGCCTCTGCATACAGACCTGCTACAACACGGAAAGAATCAATAGCACCCTCAGACTCAAAAGAACGGGTACCCTCCCAAGCGTAAGCCATAACGTCGGACTGAACAGTACCAAGCTGATAGTCACCTGCTGCAATACCCTGGATATTCGCCTTAGAACCGTCGGTAGAAACTACTACAGTCTCAATACCTGCCTCATTCTTGATGTACTGACCAAGTACACCGCCGTAACCATAATATGTACCGGAAGTACCGCCGGTACCCATGGTCATCTTGCTTGTAGAAGCTCCTCCACAAGCTACCAGTGAAAGTGCCAATGCCATCATCAGCACAACTGATACGATTTTCTTCATTTTCAATTTCCTCCTTCATATGAATCACTTCAAAACATATCACTTCCTAATATACAAGTTTCTTTGTATTTTTTCAAGAACAAAGTTAATCTTTTATCGAGAAAACGGTACTTTTCGGCAAAAAAAGTAAAAATACATACCTTTTTCTATGGATTCCCGGACACCAAACACCTACTTTCTTACTGTAAGCGCGCACCAAGAATCAAAATCTTTTGCAGTAAAAATTAAAAAACTTTGTACTTTGCAAATTTTTATGTAATTTACACTTTCTTTTTTTCAACACTTTATACTTTTAAAAGCTTCTTTTGGGACATTTAAAGACTTTTTAAAATTCAATCAATAGATAGATTATTAAGAACCTGCCCCCAGATTACTCTAGGGGCATTTCCTATACCATAATAGACAAACAATTCTAATGGTAAAAAGCCATCTGAATTGTATTGTACCCCGCGATACCATCATCGTCAAGGTTGAACCTCTTCTGAAACGCAACTGTTGCAACTCTAGTAGCCTTGCCAAACTTACCGTCTACTTCCAGCTCCAGTCCCATTACCTCATTCAAGCGCTGCTGCCACCATTTCACCAACTCACCGGTAGAGCCCACAAAGAAGTAGGCGCGAGCCTTCAGGAATATCTTTTTCCGCACGTACTGAGTCTTTGGTCCATCAATACCATCCTCAGCCAGCACATTGCCGTTCTGGTCCTTGCACCCGTCTGCATTGGCCGCATGCTGGAAAGTCTGGATATTAATGTTGCAGGTAACTTCTACCTTCTCGGCAACACGTTCATCCTCCAGACTAAAATCTGTGTAAAACTCATTCATATCCACATTGCCTTTCACACCAGGAAGACAGCCCTTAGAAGTATACTGCCAAACATCAGGGATGTTCTCTTCAGCCTTTGGAAGCTTGGAGGTATATCTGGCATACCAAACATACACGGTACCTACCTCTTTTACAATGCGACTCATATCAAAGTAATTTCGCATATAGTCCCTGTTGGTATAAATAACTGGTATATAACCCGCTGCTTTTACTGTCTTCAGAAAGGCAATTGCCATATCTGTAGCCAGCTGCTTGGTAACATTCACACCCTTGGTACGGGCATACCTTACAGAATCATACTCAAAGTCAAAAGCAATAGGACATCTTCTCCAGAACTTGGCGGCCTGAGCAATTGCATACTCCGCTTCCTTTACTGCCATTGCCGCAGTGTAGGCATAGGAGAACCAATACAAAAGCACTCTCACTATCAGATTAAAACAAGCCTGCGCATTGGTCATATATTTCTGATCCACGTTGTTTTTACCGTAGCCGGCACGGATACCAATACGCTGGCATCCGGCATCTCTTACTCTCTTAATATTCACATCTCCGTTATGATAGGAAATGTCAGGTCCTTCATACCGTTTAATCTTCATGTATACCCTCCTCAATCTGCATCTTTACACTTCTTTCCACAACGATTCCGTACCAGTCACACCGGGCTCCCACACATTATTATCCACCAAGGACTCCCATGTGCTGCCGTTGTAAGTGACCTTATCTCCGGCCATATACGGATTTGTAGAATCCGGCTGTTCCCAGGCAGGAACAACATTATTGTCCGGGATAAGCACCTTGGCGAACAGTGACGGTGCAGCCGCAGGGTTCCAATCCTCCTGCTTCTGGTGGGCACCGAGAACCTTATAGAGGGTTCCGTTATGATTCACGCGGCTACCCTCAACCAACTCAGCTCCAACCTCCAGCTGATCCCATTCCGGGTAAAGAGCCGCAGTTGCAAGAGCCTGCTCATCTGTGTTGCTCTCAGAGTTAATTACTGCCTGCTTCATCATTGCGCTCAGTTTGTCCAATGTTTTCTGTGTAATCATCCTACTCACCTCCCAACGCAGTATTAAGAGCTGCCATATCAGATTCCAGCACTGCTATCTTCTCCTGCAGTAGCTCCGTTACGGTCTTCTCACGTAGATTGAAGGATGTTGCAATACTGCCGTCTGCCTGGATAACAGAAGTCTCAGATACCAGAACAAGGTTTGTATACTGTCCAACTGCCACTCCATCATCATTTAGAATCTGCACATCGGCAATATTGTCTACCGTGAGCGTCTTCCACGTCTCAACCATTGCCTCCATAGATTCAGAAACCACTCTGATATCAGAGAGGGCCGAACCTTCCTCAATCTTAATTTCCGTTGCATCTGCTAATACCATTTTGCTCATATTTACCTCTTTTCCTCGGTTCCTACCGACATTATTTTTTAACCCAATCGCCCCATGTACCCCCTGAACAAGTACGAATCCACATATCACTACTAGTAAATAGGTCATATGCTATCTGTTTTCTATAATCAGCATTTTGGACAAACCTCATCGTTTGAACATAAAACCATGTGCCTTCTTTCGGACAATTGGCTACATAACCAGATTCAGCAGTTATACTTGTTGCGCATACAAAACAATTAAAATCAATATCATTCAAATCTGATACCAAATCGCCCGCGTTTACCGTTCTTCCATTTTCCAACGAAAACTTATCCATCCGGGTGTACAACGCAGTCAGTTTATCCACATCAACTTCAAACCACCCGGTATAATCACTT
>JAZQFO010000013.1:0-2230 GCA_045539535.1 Acetatifactor sp. | reverse complement strand
CAGCACAATCTTTGAACCGCGCTTCAGTCTTCCCCCGCGATTAAGCTCATCCAACAGAATCGCAATACTTGCGGAAGAGGTGTTGCCGTATTCGGCAATATTCATGGGAAACTTCTCCGCACCGCCACCCATACGCTTTGCAACAGATCCTACAATTCTTGCATTGGCCTGATGCAATACGAAACAGTCAATATCATCTGCGGTAAGGTTCTCCTGCTCGAGAAGCTCATTAATTACCTCCGGCACCTTGGATACCGCAAACTTGAACACCTCACCGCCATCCATCTGGATATGCGCATTAGGCATTTCCTTCACTGCAGTATTTACATTGGCGCTTGCACAGGTAAGTACTCCGCCCTTTGCCCCTGTGGAATGGGTTACCTGCGCATATCTGTCCTGGGACTCTGCACGAAGCACTGCTGCTCCTGCACCATCTCCAAACAAGATACAGGTTCCTCTGTCGCTCCAATCTACCAGATTGGAAAGCGTCTCAGCACCTACAACCAGAGCAGTTTTATAAATACCCTGCGCCAGATAAGCTTGTGCCGTATTAAGTGCCATCAAAAATCCGGTACATGCAGCATTCATATCAAAACAGGTGGCATTGTCCGCTCCGATAATGCTCTGTACCTCACATGCTGTACAAGGCACTAACATACCGGGGGAAACGGTGGCAACAATCAAAAGATCAATCTCTTCTGCGCTCACTCCTGCATTCTCAAGTGCAGCCTTGCAAGCCCCTGCTGCAAGAGTTGCGGTGGTCTCTTTCTCACCTGCTACATGACGCTTGGCAATGCCGGTACGCTCCTTAATCCATTCATCGTTGGTTTCTACCATCTCAGCCAGCTTGTTGTTGTCCCAGCAAGTTGTAGGCACACAAGAACCGGTTCCTAAAATTCTTCCTGTCATAAGTATATCTCCATAAAATTGATATTTTGAAGTTCAAATATTTTGTTTTGTCTTTCAAATTATATCACTATAAAACTATTTGTCAACAGTTTTTTGGACCATATTTTTCCTTTTCTTTTCGCCATTAATATGTTATAATATTTTTGCAGCTTTGTTGGAGGGTTTAAACCCTTTAAAATACTGCACTTGCGGGGGTATAGCTCAGTTGGGAGAGCGCTTGCATGGCATGCAAGAGGTCATGGGTTCGAATCCCACTATCTCCACTTCCGTATTTAGACGAAAAATTACACAAAGGAGATTGCCATGAGATTAATTACGCGTTCTGACTTTGATGGTCTTGCATGTGGTGCTCTGTTAAAAGAGGCCGGCATCATAGACCACTGGAAATTTGCACACCCCAAGGATTTGCAGGATGGTCTGGTTGAAGTTACAGAGGATGACTGTCTGGCCAATGTTCCTTATGTAGAGGGCTGCGGACTGTGGTTCGACCACCACTCCAGCGAACACGAGAGATTACAGCTTGAGGGTAAGTATAAGGGCGAAAGCCGCATCACACCTTCCTGCGCACGCATTATTTATGAATACTACGGCGGCAAGGAACGCTTCCCTCAGTTCGATGATATGATGGAGGCTGTTGACAAGGTGGATTCCGGTAATCTGACCATTGACGAGATTCAGCATCCGGAAGGCTGGATTCTGATTGGTTTTTTGATGGATCCCAGAACCGGTCTTGGCAGATGGCGCAACTTCACCATCTCCAACTACCAGCTTATGGAGAAGCTCATTGACGCATGCCGCACCATGACCACCGACGAGATTCTTGCACTCCCCGATGTTCAGGAACGTATTGCTGTATATCATGAACAGACCGAGATGTTTATGGAAATGGTTAAGAAATATACCCGCGTAGACGGCAACCTCATCATCTCTGATTTGAGAGGCGTTGACCCCATCTACTCCGGCAACCGTTTCCTGATTTACAGCATGTATCCCGAGCAGAACATTTCCGCATGGATTGTAAGCGGACGTGGCGGCCAGGGATGCTCCGCAGCAGTTGGCTACAGTATTTTGAACAAGACCTCCAACGTAGACGTAGGAAGCCTGATGCTCAAATACAACGGCGGCGGCCACAAGAAGGTTGGCACCTGTCAGTTCTCCAATGAGAACATGGGCACTGAGTTGCCCAAGATGCTGGCTGACCTATCTGCACTGGCAAACGCATAATCAATACCAATGTTACTTTTAACAATAGTTGGGGCCGTATCCTTGTGGATGTCGCCCCCTTCCTTATAACAATATTCAAAATACAATACAAACAAAA
>JAZQFO010000012.1:0-17923 GCA_045539535.1 Acetatifactor sp. | reverse complement strand
CCCCACTGACCGGCACCTGTTTCTGTTGTCACGCCCTTCAGACCCTGCTGTTTTGCATAATAAGCTTGTGCAATGGCTGAGTTTAGCTTGTGGCTACCGGAGGTGTTGTTGCCTTCGAATTTGTAGTAAATGTGAGCCGGGGTACCCAGCTTTTTCTCCAGACAGTATGCTCTTACCAAAGGAGCAGGGCGGTACATCTTACAGAAGTCCAGTATTTCCGTGGGAATGTCAAAGTAGGGGGTGGTATCATCCAGTTCCTGTTTGGCAAGCTCTGTACAGAATACAGCGGACAGTTCTTCCAGGGTCATAGGCTGCAAGGTGCCGGGATTTAAAAGCGGTGCCGGTTTCTTTTTCATGTCAGCGCGGACATTATACCACTGCCTGGGCATCTCCTTTTCTTCTAAGTAGATTTTGTAGGGAATTGTCTTCTCCATGTGCGTTTCCTCTCTTTCTTTTATATTTTTATTAAGTCTTGCTGTTCAGAGTCCTGAATAGCAAAACAAAAAACACGATTCCTGTTCTATCATTGCGATAGGACAGGGATCGTGTTTATTTCCATAAACGCTCCTGCGGTGCCACCTAACTTCATTCTTACGAATGCTCTCATTCATGTACCATCATACATGTTCTGCTGTACGTGCAGTCACGTCGCACCTACTCCACAGTGTGTTTCGGTTTGCCCTCCCGGGTCCATTCGCTTAACTTCCCATTGCTGCAATCGCACCATCTGCAGCTCTCTGAAAATGTTCCGATAAGGTACTACTCCCGGTCCTTGGTTTTGGCTGAAATATTATTTTGTATCTGAATATACACTTACTTAGTCTATGCGTCAAGTAAAATTTGTTGACAAATTTTTTAAAAAGCATCATCGTTCAAATCCACAGATGCTTTATCCAGTGAGGTTCGTACGGCCTCTATAAGTACAAGAGCGGTATACTTGCTTTCTGCACCATATTCAATATCTTCAAGAGACTGGGTCTCATAAATTTGCGAACAGATAGACTCCAATGTGGGCTCCAAAAGCGGATACATGGTAGTAACGGATTCATTTAAATCTATGAGTCGAATGGAGGAGATGGTATCCTTATCCACAATTACTTCCACGTCGATGGTTTGCCCGCCCAGCACCAGTTCTGTGGTGTAGATGCCGGGTATGTAAAGGGAATCTGAGGAAACGGCTATGTTTCCTGATACGTCGCCGGATGAGACGGAGGGAGTGGTGTCCGGGTTGCCGGTTTGCTCCTTATCAGGCAAAAACATAATGATTAGCAGTGCGATAAATAAAATGCCCAATGCTGCGAATATGCCTGTATAGATTAATTCCTTCATGTGAAGTACTACGATTTTGGTTTTTGCACTCATGTATATACTCCTGATTTGTGGGGATTGCCTTTGTAAAGAATATGATGTGCGCAGGGAGAATATGCAGGTAAAGTGTAAAAAGAAATTCATAGAAATCCGTGTAAAATCTTGACAATAATAAGGCATACTTGTTATTCTTCAAATATTGAAAGCTGGCAGGGGAGTTCTTGCCTGAAATATCGTTCAAAGGGGAAAAACAATGAAATTTACAAAGATGCAGGGATGCGGTAATGATTATGTTTATGTAAACGGTTTTGTGGAGAAAATAGATGCAAAGGACAAGCCGGAGCTTGTTCGCAGATTAAGCGACAGACATTTTGGAATTGGCGGAGACGGCGTTATTTTTATTAATCCTGCCGAGGAAGCGCAGTTCGAAATGGAGATGTACAATGCAGATGGTACCCGTTCTGAGATGTGCGGTAACGGTATCCGCTGTGTGGCAAAATTTGTTTATGATAAAGGGCTTACGGACTCTGAACACATTACGATTGTCAGCGGCGGACATGTGAAATATCTGGACCTTACTGTGGAAGGTAAAACTGCCACGGACAGAGGTCAGGTGGTAAAGGTGCGTGTGAACATGGGAAGTCCCATTTTGGAGCCGGCCCAGGTTCCTGTGGTGGCGGAAGGGGATATGGCAGTGGACGAACCCATTGAGGTTGCCGGCAAGGAGTATCGCATGACCTGCGTATCCATGGGTAATCCCCATGCCATTGTATTTATGGAGGGTGTGAAGGATTTACAGATTGAAGCAGTAGGTCCTTATTTTGAAAATCATGAGCGTTTTCCTCGCCGTACCAATACGGAATTTGTGGAAATTATTGATAGAAATAATGTGTTCATGCGTGTGTGGGAGCGCGGAACAGGTGAGACGCTTGCCTGTGGAACCGGGTGTTGTGCAACCGCTGTGGCATGTGTGTTAAACGGTCTTACCGATGAGAAGGTGACTGTAAATGTGTTGGGCGGTCAAATAGAGATTGAATGGGACAGAGAGGCTAATCTGGTGTATATGACCGGACCGGCTGTGACCGTGTTTGAGGGAGAAGTGGAGTGTTAATATGGCAGAAAAAGTTGCCTGCAAGAACGTAGTGATAGAGGAGTACACCATAGAGCATGTGGGTGTGTTAGCCCAGCTGGAGTTGACCGAGAAAGAGAAGCGTCAGGCCAGAGAAGACATGGCCGGAATGGTTGCCTACGTAGATAAATTGCGCGAGCTTGACACAGAAGGTGTGGAGCCGTTATCCTATTTATCTGCCGGACAGAATGTGTTTCGGGAGGATGTGGTGTCAGAGGCAGACTTTAGTCAAAGGATGCTCGCGGAGGCCCCAAAGTGTAAGGATGGTATGTATGTTGTTCCTCGTACCATTAATGAGCTTTAAATGAATGAGATGTAAGAGGAAGCAGAATGCAGATTTTGGATTGTACGGCGGTTGAATTGTCGGAGAAAATCAAACAGGGTGAAATCAAGGTTGTGGATGCAGTGGAGGCTGTTTATCAGAGAATTGCCGAAACGGAACAGTTAAATTGCTTTATTACCCTGAATAGGAAAGCTGCATTGGAAAGAGCAAAAAGGGTGCAGGAGCAGATTGACGCAGGAGAGCTGACAGGCCCCCTGGCTGGGGTTCCCTTTTCTGTAAAGGACAATCTGTGCACGGAGTCAATCCGTACCACCTGCGCCTCTAAAATACTTGAAAATTTTGTGCCTGCTTACAGCGCAGAGGCTGTGCGCAGGCTTGAGGAGGCCGGGGCAGTGCTGATTGGCAAAACCAACATGGATGAGTTTGCCATGGGTAGCACTTCCGAGACCTCCTATTTTGGTGCAGTAAAACATCCGCTCTGTCCGGAGTATGTCCCGGGCGGCTCCTCCGGTGGCTCGGCGGCAGCAGTGGCGGTGGGAGCCGGATTTTTCTCTTTGGGAAGTGATACCGGCGGTTCTATTCGTCAGCCTGCTTCTCATTGCGGTGTGGTGGGCTTGAAGCCTACCTACGGAAGGGTGTCCCGTTATGGTTTGGTGGCACACGCATCCTCCTTGGATCAAATCGGACCTATTACCAAAAATGTGCGGGACTGTGGTGCGGTTTTGAAGACCATCTGTGCCTATGATGAGAAGGATTCCACTTCTGTTCAGAGACCGGATATGGATTTGGAAACGGCTATGATTGCAGACGTAAAAGGGATGCGTATTGGTATTCCGGCGAATTATCTGGATGGAGTGGTAAGTGAGGAGGTTAAGCAGACCTTATTTTCCGCGGCCCGGATATTGGAGGCTGCAGGAGCCTGTGTGGAAACCTTTGATTTGGATTATACAGAGTATGCTGTTCCGGCTTATTATACCATTGCATCGGCAGAGGCAAGCTCCAATCTGGAGCGGTATGATGGTGTGAAATATGGCTGGCGCAGCGATGAGGCATCTGACTTGCATGGGATGTATAAGACTACCCGTTCCCGGGGATTTGGAGCGGAGGTAAAACGACGGATTATGCTGGGGACCTTTGTGCTCAGCGCTGGATATTATGAGGACTATTATCTGCAGGCATTAAAAGTCAGAGCTTTGATCAAGAGTGCTTTTGACCGGGCTTTTGAAAGCTATGATATTATTCTGGCGCCAGTGTCTCCTAAGACTGCGCCCAAGCTGGGAGAGAGCTTGGGGAATCCTTTGCGTCTGTATCCGGAGGATGTGTTTACAGTTTCAGCCAATCTGGCAGGACTTGCGGCTATGAGTGTTCCGGCGGGGAAGGATGAAAAGGGATTACCCATTGGTATGCAGTTTATGGCTGCTTGCTTTCAGGAAGAAAAGCTCCTTCGGGTAGCATACACTTACGAACAGGAGAGGATGGGTTATGAGTAGAGAATACGAGACAGTCATCGGCCTGGAAGTGCATGTGGAGCTGGCCACCCGGACGAAAATATTTTGCGGATGTTCTACTGCCTTCGGCGGAGAGCCCAACACCCATGTGTGTCCTGTGTGTCTGGGTATGCCGGGGACTTTGCCTGTTTTAAACAGACAGGTGGTAGAGTATGCCATGGCCGTAGGATTGGCAGTTAACTGCAGGATTATGCCCTACAGTGCCTTTGACAGGAAGAATTATTTTTATCCGGATAATCCTCAGAATTATCAGATTTCCCAGCTGTATCATCCCATTTGCAGGGACGGTTATGTGGAGATTGCTGTGCAGGGTAACTTAAAGCAGATTCGGATTCACGAGATTCATATGGAGGAGGATGCAGGCAAATTAATCCATGATCCGGAGGGTGATTCTCTGGTGGATTATAATCGTGCAGGCGTGCCCTTGATAGAAATTGTGACGGAGCCGGATATGAAGGATGCGGAGGAAGTGATTGCTTTCTTGGAAAAGCTTCGTCTTTTGATTCAGTATCTGGGGGCTTCAGACTGTAAGCTCCAGGAGGGCTCCATGCGAGCGGATGTGAATCTGTCTGTCTGTGAAGTGGGGACAAAGGAGTTGGGTGTCCGCACAGAGATGAAGAATTTAAGTTCTTTTCGTGCTATTCGCAGTGCCATTGCAGCAGAGAGACAACGCCAGATTGAACTGTTGGAGTCCGGTGAAGCGGTGGTTCAGGAAACCAGACGGTGGGACGAGGATAAGGAGACGTCTTTTGCCATGCGTTCCAAGGAGGATGCGAAAGACTATCGTTATCATCCGGAGCCGGATTTATTGCCGGTACGGATAGGCGAAGAGTGGATAGAGCGGGTGCGTAAGGCACTGCCTGAGTTTCGGGATGAAAAAATCAAACGATACAAGCAGCAGTATGATTTGCCGGAGTATGATATTGATTTGATTACGGAATCAAAAGCATTGGCAGATCTTTTTGAGGAGGCGGTTGCACTTGGTGCACCGGCCAAGAAGGTGTCCAATTGGTTGATGACAGAGACCCTGCGCCTTTTAAAGGAACGGGAGCTGGATCCGGAGGATATAAAGTTTTCTCCGGCCAATTTGGTTTCATTGATTGATCTGACAGAGAGACAGGTTATTAATTCTACAATCGCCAAGGAAGTGTTTGAGCGGATGTTTGAGGAGGATGTGGACCCGGCAGTTTATGTGGAAAAAAAGGGTCTTAAGATGGTAAATGATGAAGGGGCTCTCCGCCGGACCATTGAAAAGGTGCTGGCAGAAAACCCCAAGTCAGTTGAAGATTATCGTAACGGTAGGGAGAGGGCTGTCGGGTACCTTGTGGGGCAGACTATGAAGGCCACCCGTGGCAAGGCAGACCCGACAAGCATCAATAAACTGCTGATTGAAATACTTAATCAGCCATCAAATAATCAATAAAGGACTGTACGTATTCTGGATGGGATGTGTTGGCAAAAATGCCGACGGCAATCCCATCTTCTGCGTTTTTGAAGTAATAAGCCTTATTCAGCTTATCACTGCTGTCCACATAAATTGCCACGGGAATCGGGCGCTCCATAGCTTCCGGATTCTTGGGATCGGGCACATCTAAGGTTGTGGTGTCATCGCCCACCTTGGCAACGGCACCAACCTTTTCTAAGAAGGCTTCGTCCACATAGTAAAAATACGGTTCATATTTGGCAATTTGCTCCGGTGTCAGTATATTTCGAACGTCTGCAAACATGATACTGTTGGCGTAGTGGGCAAATTCATCACCGGCTCCTAACATAACGTCTAAGTGTCCAGCACCGGTGTAGGTGTCTATTTTCTGTACGGTAACCTGTGTGTCCTCGTCATAAGAATTCAGTTTAAAGTACACAGCAGTATCCATGGTTACATCATATTCGTCCAATGAAATGCCGGCCTTGTCGGTGAACTCCTCTAAAAACCATCCATTCTCCTCATAGGGAGAGCAGTTTAAATACATGGCATAGAATGCGATATCCTTACGGGTAACGAACTGAAATACCAAAATTCCCACAAAGGTAATGCACAGCACTGCAATAATCAGGGGAGTGCGGTAATAATCTTTGAAATATTGGTACTTTTCCTTGGGAGTACCGTGTTTAATTGCTTCCCGCTCTTCGCGGAATTCATCCATAAGAGGCATGTTTCGTCCACCTTTCCAAATCAGTATACGACTAATATAATGACTTTTTGGCGGAAAGTCAATGAAGGATAGATTAGGAATTTATTAAATTACGATAAAATCTGCTCCGGGAAATTCAGTTTTTTGTCAGATTAATGATTGTACATTGCCCGTCAATTGTGGTAGAATGTAAATAATAATGCCTAGATTTCGCCTTGAGCGCGAAATGGCATGATTCGGAGGCTTACAAGTGCAGAATGTATCGTATCATGAATTGATTAATCGAGAAGAACTGCAGAAACTTCAGGATGAGTTCTGTAAGGTTGCAGGGCTGTACGCATATTGTTTGAATGCCAGAGGCGAATCCGTAACCCAAATCTCCGGAACCGGGGCGGGTGTGTTTGAAGCGCTTTCCAGAGATGAGCTGTTGTCGCTGCAGATTTCACCCTACACCCAGCGTGCCATGGAGCGCGTGGAAGAGGGGTCTATAGAGGATACTGCCATTGAACGTTTTCCGGGAGGAAAGGTAGCTGCTGTGGCCATTCGTCCGGAAGGAAGGCAGTTGCTTTACTGGGTGATGTTTGACTGTAGCAACCGTGATGAGGTGGCTCTTACCCAGGCTACAGATCTGGTGCGCAATGTATGCCAGACTTTATTTGCCAATAAGCTGGCCTGTCAGGAAGCACAGATGGACCGTTCCAAGAGCTTGTCCCAGCAGCAGGAAATGAGCACGACTTTGCAACGGATTGAAGCTACCACCGGCATTGTGCAGCTGTTGGACAGTGATGCGCCCATTGAGCTTTTGACCAACAACTGGCTGAATATTTTGGGGCGTCAGCTGCAGGCAGAAACGGTGGAGTTGTATCAGCTGAATGCAGATGACACCACCATGGATGTGCAGGCATACTGGTGCAATAAAGGAGTAAGATTTCCCTTCGACAAGACGGAGGGATTGGATATATGTTCCATGCTTCGGGGAGACAAGCCTCAGGTGTATTCCACGGGAGCCATTCCCGGAGAACATCATTGGGAGGCCAATCATTATGGCTTGTCAGCAATTATGATTTTCCCGGTGTTAAAGCAGGATGATGGCAGCAGTATTGTGCTTTCGGTAGATTATCGCGCCATGAAGCACAATTGGGAAGCCACAGAGGTGAAATTTACTGCAGATGCGGTGAAAATTTTACAAAGTGTACTGACCAAGCGGATGCAAAAGAATTCTATAGCCGGGTCCCATGCAGCGCTGGAGGCGGTGCTTGACAATGTGGGTTGTGCCATCTATGTGACGGACAAGCGCACCGGACAGATGTTATTTGCTAACAGAAAGCTTCGCAATATTTTTGCAGTGGAGCTGCAAAATAACAGTTTTGACAATCTGGTGGACCAAGGACTTTCCAGAGGCAGAGACAGCGGTACTGCAGAGGTGTTTCATGAAGACAGAGCCCGCTGGTATGAAATGATTTACAAGGAGATTAGCTGGGTGGACGGACGCCCCGTTACCTTGTTCTCCTTCTACGATATTACAGATAGAAAATTGTCCCAGAGAAAAGTAGAGCAGCAGGCCTATACGGATTTCCTCACAGGACTTTACAACCGAATGTGCTGCGAGAAGGATTTGGCGGCGCAGATTCATGCAGCCAAGAGAAACGGTGAAACCGGAGCCCTTCTTTATCTGGATTTGGATAATTTTAAACAGGTCAATGATGGCCTGGGACACCAGTATGGTGATGTGCTGTTGCAGTCCATTTCCAACGCTCTGCAACGGGTTGAAGGTTTGGAGGGCAGCTGTTACCGCTTGGGCGGCGATGAATTTGTGGTGATTATTTCCCCGGAGGCTTATAAGCAGGTGGATCGTATTATGGAGGATGTTCACGACATTTTCCAAAGACCCTGGTATTTGAAGGATGAGGATTATTACTGTACGGCCAGCATGGGTATTGTTACCTTCCCCGATTCCGGAGAGACAGTGGATGAGCTGGTTAAGAAAGCGGATATTGCCATGTATCGTGCCAAGAAGGGTGGCAAGAACAGCCTGGCCCATTATAATGACGGCAATGTGGCAGGTTCCGGTACCCAGCAGGATATAGAAACCAATATGCGGGAAGCTGCGGCAGACGGTTGCAGAGAATTTGAGGTGTATTTCCAGCCGGTGCTTGACATCAGTGGTGATGAACCGGAATGTGTAGGTGCAGAGGCACTGCTTCGCTGGAACAGTGCAAGGTTTGGATTTATGGCACCTGCAGAATTCATTCCCTTGGCAGAGTATCTGGGTATGATTAATCCCATTGGTAATTATGTGCTTTTGGAAGCCTGCAGATACGGCAAGCTTTGGAATGAAGAAGGGCATCCTGATTTTAAGGTGCATGTGAATCTTTCCGTGGAACAGCTTCTGCAAAACGA
Source organism: Acetatifactor sp. (assembly GCA_045539535.1). Classification (GTDB taxonomy): domain Bacteria; phylum Bacillota; class Clostridia; order Lachnospirales; family Lachnospiraceae; genus Acetatifactor. The sequence continues at coordinate 9,163 of JAZQFO010000012.1, read as the reverse complement.
TATTGTGGAGCAGGTGGCAGCAGCGCTGAAGGAAACAGGCATCCGACCGGATAATCTGGTGCTGGAGGTAACAGAAGGGCTGGCTGTAAACGATATGGACCGGATGAAGGGGATTTTAAGCCGCATCAAGGAAATGGGTGTGGGTATTGCCCTGGATGATTTCGGTACAGGCTATTCGTCCATGAATCACATCAGGGAGATTCCCATTGATGTGATAAAGATGAACCAGAATTTTGTGCGGGAGCTGGCTGAGGATGCTTATTCGCAGTCCTTTGTAAAAATGGTGGCAGAGCTTGCAGATACCATCGGCGTGGAGGTCTGCGTGGAAGGCGTGGAGAATTCATCCCAGTTCAAGGTGCTTCAGGGCATGAAGGTGAAACTTGTGCAAGGATATTATTTTGATCAACCATTACCCAGACGAGAGTTTGAGGAAAAATATACGAAAACAACTTAGGAGGAAATTAATAATGGTATCTATGGAACAGGAATTAAAGGGAAATGCGTATCCCGGAAGAGGAATTGTCATTGGACGCAGTGCTGACGGCAAGAATGCGGTAACTGCTTACTTTATCATGGGCAGAAGCTCTAACAGCCGTAACCGTGTATTTGTAACGGAGGGAGAGGGTATCCGTACGGAGGCTTATGACCCTTCCAAGCTGGAAGATCCCAGCCTGATTATCTATGCACCCGTGCGTGTACTGGGTAAGGACACTATCGTTACCAATGGTGACCAGACCGACACCATTTACGACGGAATGGCTGAGGGCAAGTCCTTTGAGCAGTCTTTAAGAATTCGTAAGTATGAGCATGATGCACCCAATTACACCCCTCGTATTTCCGGTGTAATGCATGTGGAGGACGGTAAGTTTGCATATGCTATGTCCATCTTAAAGAGCAATAACGGCGATCCTGATTGCTGCAACCGTTATACATTTACTTATGACAATCCTAAGGCAGGCGAGGGAAGATTTATTCATACTTACATGCATGACGGCGATCCTTTGCCCAGCTTCTACGGCGAGCCCAAGGAAGTAGAGATTCCCGATGATATGGATGCGTTTACCGATATGCTGTGGAACAGCTTGAATGAGGACAACAAGGTGTCTTTGTTTGTGCGTTATATTGACATTGCTACCGGCGAATATCGCACCAAAATCGTTAATAAGAACAACTAATATTCAAATATATAACTTACCATAAAGGAGAATAATTTATCATGAATGAAATCGAATTGAAATATGGCTGTAATCCCAACCAGAAGCCTTCCCGTATTTTTATGGAGGATGGCAGTGAGCTTCCTGTAACTGTTTTGGACGGTAAGCCCGGATATATCAATTTTTTGGATGCTTTCAACGGCTGGCAGCTGGTAAAGGAGCTGAAGGAGGCAACCGGCCTTCCTGCAGCAACTTCCTTTAAGCACGTATCTCCCGCAGGTGCAGCAGTAGGTCTTCCCCTGGATGACACTCTGGCTAAGATTTACTGGGTAGATGATTTGGGAGAGCTGTCTCCTCTGGCATGTGCATATGCAAGAGCAAGAGGCGCTGACAGAATGTCTTCCTTTGGTGATTTTATCGCTCTTTCCGACATCTGTGATGCAGACACTGCAAAACTGATTAAGAGAGAGGTTTCCGATGGTGTAATCGCTCCCGGTTATACCGATGAGGCACTGGCAATTCTTAAGGAGAAGAAGAAGGGCGGATACAATGTAATCCAGATTGATCCTTCTTATGTGCCTGCACCTATCGAGCGCAAGCATGTTTATGGTATCACCTTTGAGCAGGGCAGAAATGAGCTGGATATCAACGGCGATTTGCTTTCCAATATTGTGACTGAAAATAAAGAGATTCCTGAGTCTGCATTAATTGATATGAAGATTGCACTGATTACTTTGAAGTATACCCAGTCCAACTCCGTATGCTATGTTAAGGGCGGTCAGGCTATCGGTATCGGTGCAGGTCAGCAGTCCCGTATTCATTGTACCAGATTGGCAGGACAGAAGGCAGACAACTGGTTCCTTCGTCAGTCTCCTCAGGTAATGGGTCTTCAGTTTGTAGATGGCCTTGGAAGAGCAGACAGAGACAATGCAATCGATGTTTACATGGGCGACGAGTGCATGGATGTACTGGCAGACGGCGTATGGGAGAAGACCTTTAAGGTAAAGCCCGCTGAGTTTACCAGAGAGGAAAAGAGAGCATGGCTTGATCAGATGCAGGATGTTACTGTAGGTTCCGATGCATTCTTCCCCTTCTCCGATAACATTGAGAGAGCACATAAGAGCGGTGTAAAATATATTGCACAGCCCGGTGGTTCTGTGAGAGATGATGCTGTTATCGACTGCTGTAACAAGTACGATATGGTAATGGCATTCACCGGTATCAGACTGTTCCACCACTAGGATTTAGTAGGAAAGGATTAATAACCATGAGTGACAACAATGAAGTAAAGTTGGACGAAAATCTTGAGAATGCTGAAACTGAAAAAGTAAGCAGAAATTTTATTGAGCAGGAAATTGACAAGGACCTTGCAGAGGGAGTTTACGATCATGTGCATACACGTTTTCCTCCCGAGCCCAACGGCTATCTGCATATCGGACATGCCAAGGCAATTCTTGTGAATTACAGCTTGGCGCAGAAGTATGGCGGTAAGTTTAATATGCGTTTTGATGACACCAATCCTACAAAGGAAGATATTGAATTTGTAGAGTCCATCAAGGCAGATGTTCAGTGGCTGGGAGCAGACTGGGAGGACAGACTGTTCTTTGCGTCTGACTATTTTGGTGAAATGTATGAGGGCGCTGTGAAACTGATTAAAAAGGGTAAGGCTTATGTGTCTGATTTGACTGCAGAGCAGATTAAGGAATACAGAGGCAGCTTTACCGAGCCCGGTAAGGAAGATCCCTATAGCACCCGTTCCATCGAGGAGAATCTGAAGCTGTTTGAAGAGATGAAGGCAGGTAAGTATGAGGATGGCACAAAGGTGCTTCGTGCCCGTATTGATATGTCTTCACCTAATATCAATATGCGTGACCCGGTAATCTATCGTGTGGCGCACATGACTCATCATAATACCGGTGACGAGTGGTGTATTTATCCTATGTATGATTTTGCACATCCTATTGAGGATGCAATTGAAGGAATTACTCATTCTATCTGTACATTGGAATTCGAAGATCACAGACCCCTGTATGAGTGGGTGGTAAGAGAACTGGAGTATCCCAATCCTCCCAGACAGATTGAGCAGGCTAAGATGTATCTGAAAAATGTTGTTACCGGTAAGAGATATATCAAGAAGCTTGTTGAGGACGGCATTGTAGACGGCTGGGACGATCCCAGACTGGTGTCCATTTCTGCACTGCGTCGTCGTGGTTTTACACCGGAATCTATCAGAATGTTTGTAGAAATGTGTGGTGTATCCAAGGCACATTCCGTTGCAGACTATGCAGCGCTGGAGTATTGTATCCGTGAGGATTTGAAGGCTAAGGCACCCCGTTACATGGCCATTCTGGATCCTGTAAAGCTTGTGATTGACAATTATCCCGAGGGACAGACCGAAGAGCTGGATGGAGTGAATAATCCGGAGAATGAAGCTCTGGGAACCCGTAAGATTCCTTTTGGTAGGGAGCTTTATATTGAGAGAGAGGATTTCATGGAGGAGCCTCCTAAGAAATATTTCCGTATGTTCCCCGGCAATGAAGTGCGTCTGATGAATGCGTATTTTGTAAAATGTACCGGTTGTGTGAAGGATGAGACCGGCAAGGTTATTGAAGTACATTGTACTTATGATCCTGAGTCCCGCGGAGGTAACAGCCCTGACGGACGTAAGGTAAAGGGTACCATTCATTGGGTTGCAGCCGAGACTGCGGTAAAGGCAGAGGTTCGTCTGTATGAGAATTTGATTGATGAGGAGAAGGGCGTTTATAATGAGGACGGTAGCCTGAACTTAAACCCCAATTCCCGTACTGTTTTGGAGGAGTGTTATCTGGAGCCTGCTTTTGCAGGAGCCAAGGCCTATGACAGCTTCCAGTTTGTAAGACAGGGATTCTTTAATGTGGATGCAAAGGATTCTAAAGAGGATGCGTTGGTGTTCAACAGAATCGTATCACTGAAGAGCTCTTTTGTATTGCCTAAATAGGAGATAGTGTATGGCAGGATTGTTGAGTGGCCTGGCCGAATTGGGCTTGCAGGATTTGGAAAATGTAGATATTTATCAGGAGCCTGAGAAGGAAGAAAAAACCCAGGTCAAAGCTGTAGAAGAGAAGAAGCCTATCCGGATACATGAGAAGGATTTAGTCTATGAGAAATCCTGGGAGTGCCCTGTTTGTGACAAAAAGTTTACGAGCAAGACACCCAGAACCGGTAAGTCACGCGTGTTGGGCATGGATAAGGATCTTCGACCTCTTCAGGAGGGAATTGATATCCAGAAATACGATGTGGTGCTGTGTCCCAAATGTGGTTATGCAGCACTTGCGAAAACGTTCCCCTATATGACTTCTATGCAGTCAAAAATGGTTAGAGAACAGATTGGTCAAAAGGTTCATTTGCACGAGTATAACGACGAGATTTATTCTTACCCGCAAGCAATCGAGCGTTATAAGCTTGCTTTGGCTTCTGCTGTAGTTAAGCGTTCCAAAACCAGTGAGAAGGCATATTTGTGCCTAAAGCTTGGCTGGGTATTTCGTGGATATGCAGAGAGTCTTGAGGCAGATAGTGCCACAGATGAGGCCCCCGGTTTGGTAGATGAGGTGCGCAATTTGGAGGAAGAGCATCTGCTGAGTGCATACAATGGATTTAAGGAAGCACAGTTAACGGAGAGTTTTCCTATTTGCGGTATGGATGAGACCACCTTCGACTATCTGATGGCTGCGTTGGGACTTCGCTTTAAGGAGTATGAAAATGCCAGCAAGCTGGTTGCCAAGATTATTACTTCTCCTTCTGCTAACAGTCGTACCAAGGACAAGGCAAGAGAATTAAAAGAGGAACTTTTAATCCAACTTCGCAAAAAACAATAAAGGTGTGAGACAGCCATGTATGATATGACGATTCGGCTGCAACAGAATAGTGATAAGTGTCTGTATGAGCAGATTTATGAACACATCAGACATGAAATATGGGAAGGGAAGCTGCTTGCAGGAGAGCGGCTTCCCTCCACGCGTTCATTGGCAGGGACGCTTGACGTGGCACGCAGTACGGTAGATTATGCCTATGAGCAGCTTTTGAGCGAAGGATATATAGAGGCAAGACCGTACAAGGGTTTTTTTGTTTGTCCCATGGAGGATATTCTTCGATTGGACGATTCGGCCATCAGTGAGAAAATGTCAATCGTGCAGGGTACGTCGTCTGATTCGGAAATAGATACCGACACTGAACCAAAGAATCCTATTTTGTATGATTTTGCGCCTCACGGCATTGATATGTCTGTATTTCCTTTTAGTGTGTGGAAGCGAATCCAGAAGAATATTTTGAATAGTGAAAACGGTGAAATCTGGTCCCGAGGAAATGCCCAGGGAGATTACGAATTGCGTGTGACAATCAGCCGGTATTTACACTCTTCCAGAGGCGTGAATTGCGAGCCGGAACAGATTGTCGTGGGAGCGGGAAATGACTACCTTTTAATGCTGCTTGAGAAGATTCTGGGGCGGCATGTGGGAATTGCCATGGAGAATCCCACCTATGTGAGAACCTGGCGAATCTTTCATTCCTTCGCCTATCGTGTGATAACAGTTCCTATGGATGAGAACGGTATGCAGGTAAATGCATTGGAACAGACTGATGCAAGAGTGGCTTATGTAATGCCTTCCCACCAGTATCCTACAGGTACGGTTATGCCTATCGGACGTAGGATGGAGCTTTTAAAGTGGGCTGATAAATCTGCTGACAGATATCTGATAGAGGATGACTATGACAGTGAGTTCCGCTATCGGGGGAAACCGATACCTTCCTTGCAATCCTCGGATGACCGTGGAAAGGTAATCTACATCGGAACTTTTTCCAAGGCTATAGCACCTGCCATCCGTATCAGTTATATGGTGCTTCCCAAGCCTCTCTTGGAGGTTTATCAAAGAGATTGCTATTTTTATTCCTGCACGGTATCAAGAATTGACCAGGGTGTGTTAAATGAGTTTATCAGGGATGGTTATTTTGAGAGACACCTGAATAAGATGCGAAAGCTGTATCGCTCCAAGCATGATCTGTTGTTGCAGGAGCTTGCGCCATTTGCAAGGAAGTTTCATGTCAGCGGTGAACATGGTGGCTTGCATCTGTTGTTATCTGCCAAGGATGATATTTCGGAAGAACAGCTTATTAGCAGTGCAGAAGCAGCCGGAGTCCGGGTTTACGGGCTTTCCGACAGCTGCGTGGATGGTATGCCTGTTCCGCATGCCACAGTACTATTAGGTTTTGGAGCACTGTCAGAACAAGAGATAAGAGATGGTATTCATCAATTAAAAGAAGCGTGGCTATAAAACCACGCTTCTTGTGTATGCAAATCAGTTGAGATTACTCCTCGTAAGGGTCTTCCTCATCCTCATCAAAGAATTCTTCTACAGTTTCTTCTACTTCGTCAGTAATATCTTCAGCCACTTCAGCAACTTTGTCTGTCAAGGGAGTAAAGAGCTCTTCGGCAGCAGCTGTCACATCCTCGGCGATATCCTTTGCCTCTTCAACCACATCTTCAGCGGTGTCTGCAACTGCGTCCATAACGGATTCAACTACAGGCTCGGAAGTAACCTCCTCCACAGCGTCAGCCAGGGGGGACTCTGCAATCGTTTCCTCCACTGTCTCCACAATAGGGGATTCCTCTGCCTCATCCATAAAATCATCCACAAACTCTTCTACAGACTCTAAAACAGAGTCGACTACTGACTCCTCAGAAGAGTCAGAAACACTTCCCTCAGGGGTAAGTGACATGTAGCTGCGAGGTTCATCATCAAACTCCTCGCTGAAATCATCATAATCTTCATCCAAGTCTGCCATAAGCTCGGCATCCTTCTTCTTCATGTAGTAGTAAGCAGCTGCACCAGCAGCACCGATAGCTGCGGTAACCAATAAAAATTTACCAAAATTTTTTGCCATGTGTTGCTCCTTTCTAAAATCCATTATCTACCTCTATCTTAATACTATTTTGCAAAAATGAAAAGAGAATATGTGTAAATTTTTTAAAATTTCATAATTTTAGCCGGGAAAGTTGAAAGCCATGTTTTTGTGTGATAAACTTAGGAGTGCCCGCGGCGCCAAGCCCGGATGAAACGGAGTAAGATAAATGAACGGCAAATTTTTTGACCTAAAGAAAGAAAAACAGGATAGAATGATAAATGCGGCCCTGAAAGTGTTTGCACTGCAGGGGTACAGACATGCCAGCACAGATGATATTGTGAGAGAGGCCGGAATCAGTAAGGGATTACTGTTTCATTATTTTGGCAGTAAAATTGGTGTATATAGCTTTGTCTATGATTATAGCGTACGTTATATGAGTCTGGAGCTTGGAGCAGTTCCCGCAGGGGAAACGGATTTGTTTGCCCTGATCAGACATACGGAAGCTGCTCGCATGCGCGCCATGAAGGGATATCCTTATATGCAGCAGTTTTTAAACCGTTCCATGACAGAGGATGTCAGCGAAGCACTGCTGGCGACAGAAGAGAAACGCAATATTTTGCAGGCATTATATGAGTCAATCTATAGCCGGGCAGATTACTCCGGACTGCCGGAGGGAGTCGAGGGAGATAAGCTGCTCAACATGATAGAGCATACCGTTAAAGGTCTGATGACAGAGCGCTTTATAGAGTCATCTTTCCATCCGGAAATGCTCTATGAGGAGATTTGCAGTTATTTGACCATGCTGGAGAAGCTGGTACGCTCATAAATATTTTGGATTATTTCTGCATCTGATACTTAGGGTCGGCAGGGTAGCCGCCCTTAAGTTTTTGCATGCCGCGCTGGATGGCATCCTTGGAGTTCTTCCAGTCGGCGTCTTTGTTGCGGTAGTCAAATTTTTCTACCAGCCAGGCAACATCCTCGGAGAGTCGCTCCATATTGTTCTCCATCAATTCAAAAATGAAAGGATAGAAGGTTTCTTTATCCTTGTCGGAAAGCTTTACGTCTGCGGCATCGCACAAATCACCGAAGTGGGGCAGACAAAAGCCTTTGCTGTCCTGTACCTTTTGGCGGAACTGTTCATCGTTTTTGTAAAGATAAAAGAAGGTGTCCATATAGCGCTCATAGGTGTCCTTGTAATGATTACAAATGTAGCAGGAGGCTTCTTTTTCACGTACCCACATACTCACAGTGTTGTTGCCGGAAGGGGTTTTCATCAGCTTATTCTTTAAAGGTGTTTTGCCGGGCTTGAATCCTGCAAATTCCTTCTTCATCTCACCAATCATGCGCATGTAATGTGTTTTCAGAATCCATGCATTTCCCAAAGTGTTTCCGTAATCAAACATTTTCTGAAAATGTCCGCGGCAAAATCCGGCCTTGTCCGTCATGTCACGGATATCCGCTTCCATGTAAGAGGAGCCGCTGCCAAGTACAAAGTCTAAAAGGTCCTGTTCTATATTTCTCTCAATAAAGCAAAAGGGACATTCATCGTGAGCATTTACTGCATCATTCAAGGGAATGGTATAAAGCTGTTCTTTCATTGTCAGTTCCTTTCCGGGAGCGCTCCCTGCAGGCAAAATTGTTAGTGATGTCTGTTTTCTTTTTTATTTTACTACAAATACATAAATCTTGGCAATATTACATAAATATTACGGGAATGTAACGCCATGAGATGGAAAATTAATAAAAATTTTGTTGTAATCCAAAGGATTTCAAGATAGTATATAAAAGAAATAAACGAGAAAGATGTGATGAAGAATGGTATTTAGCAGTATAGAATTCCTCCTCTACTTTCTGCCGCTTTTTTTTATTGCCTATGGGCTGGTGTCGGATCGGCTGAAAAACTTTGTGTTATTGATAGGCAGTCTGATATTTTATGCAGTGGGAGAGCCGCAGTTTTTATTGCTGTTGATGGCTTCCGTGGTAGTAAATTACCTGGCAGCCCGTTTTTTGGGGGCAGAGGATTATTATAGAATCAAATACGGTGAGACGGAAAAATTTGAGTCTTATCTGGAATGGCGAAAGGGCATGATGCTCTTTATTGTGACCATCAATGTGGGTATTTTGTTTTTGTT
>JAZQFO010000011.1:0-51407 GCA_045539535.1 Acetatifactor sp. | reverse complement strand
TTATAGGAAAGACCTTGTCACACTAAAGTGTGAAAGGCTTTCCTATAAAGCAAAAACACTCCGTGAGGAGGCGCACTCGCGCGTACAAGGTAAATGTCGCTTTCGCGACCGCGCTCGGCGCGAGAGTCCGCAAGCGGACTCTTTGTTCTGTTTGATTAATTTAGTGTTGACAGAGTATATATAATGTGTATATTATATATATACAATATTTGAAAGGAGAAAACCATGGATATTATCATTTCAAATAATTCGGACAGTCCAATTTATGAGCAGATTAAGGATCAAATCAAGGCTATGATTGTAAATGGAGAGCTGAAGGAGGGGGACGCCCTTCCCTCCATGCGCCTTTTGGCCAAGGAGCTGCGCATCAGTATCATCACCACCAAGCGTGCCTACGAGGATTTGGAGAGAGAGGGCTATATTGAGTCCTACACCGGCAAGGGCAGCTTTGTGAAGGCTATCAATCATGAGAGGGTGCGGGAGGCTGCCATCTGCGAGATTGAGGAGCTTTTGGAGGAAGTTATGAGTAAGGCGAAGATGGCCGGAATCACCATGGCCGAGCTTGAGGAACGCATGAAACTTTTGTATGAGGAAAAGGAGTCATAAGGATGAGTAACGTACTGGAGCTTAAGGACGTATGCAAGAATTACAGTGATTTTAAGTTGGACAAGGTAAGCTTTGATGTGCCGGAGGGCTGCATTTGTGGATTTATCGGACAAAATGGTGCCGGTAAGACCACAACCATCCAGTTGATTTTGGACAGCATCAAGCGTGATGGAGGAGATATTCAGGTATTTGGCGGGGATGTGTTGCAGGAAGGTCCCATGCTGAAGGAGGACATCGGCGTGGTGTTTGATGAAATGGGATTTCATGATTTCATGACCCCTATGGATATCAACCGTATGATGAAAAATTTGTATAACAACTGGGACGAGGAGGTATTTTTCGGATATTTACAGAGATTTTCTCTGCCCCGTAAGAAAAAGTGCGGTGCGTACTCCCGAGGTATGCGTATGAAGCTTCAGATTGCGGCGGCCATGTCCCATAAGGCCAAGCTTCTTCTTATGGATGAGCCTACCAGTGGTCTGGATCCGGTGGTGCGTAATGAGATTCTGCAGATTTTCCAGGAATTTGTCATGGAGGAGAACCACACAGTGCTTCTGTCCTCCCATATCACCAGCGATATTGAGCGTATTGCAGATATGGTGGTATTTATCGATCACGGAAAGATTGTTTTAACAGGCGAAAAGGATGAGATTTTAGAGCGACATGGTCTGTTAAAGTGCAAGAAAGAGGAGCTTTCTCTGATTGATGCAGAAGACATGGTATCCTCCAGACAGTCAGCATTTGGTGTGGAGGTGTTGGTAAAGGACAGAGAGCTGTGCCGGCGCAAATATCCCAAGATGGTGGTGGAGCAGACTACCTTGGAGGAAATTATGATTTTCTATGTGGGCAATCAGTTTGCGGAAGACGGAGCTAAGCAGGAGGCATAGTATGAAAGGATTAATATACAAGGATTTTCTGTGTCTTAGGAAAAATATGCGGACGTTTCTTTTGGTATCTGTAGGAGCGCTGATTGTGGGGATTATGTTTCTTTTGAGCAGCAAATATGGCAACATGGCCAAAGAGTTGGCGCTAATGGAACAGGACACGGAAATGGAAGGTTTGATTACGACGAAGGCTATGGAAATCGGTATGTGGTTTGTGGTGTTGTTGCCTATCGGATTTATAACGGATATCCATCAGTGTTTCAAGGAGGATGCCAGAGTGGGCTTTCACAAGGTGTTGTCCGGCGCTGCGCTAAGTCATGGCCAAATTGTGGGAAGTCGTTACCTGACTACGCTTATTTATGGCGGAATTGGTATGGCAGTGGCTTTGATTTGTGCCTTTTTTGTGAATCTGGTGCCTATGGATATGGAGCTGGGAAATCTGTTTCTGGGCACTTTGACCATTACTGCAACCGCAGTTCTATATATGAGCTTTTATTTGTTCATGGTGTACTTGTGCAGCACCAGAAGAGCAGATTTGATTCAGATGATACCTCTTGTATTGCTATTTGTAGTTGAAGGGGTAGCTGTGGCTAAGTTTAGCAATATTTCCGACGAGGAATTGACCCGTCTGATGCTGGATTCCGGAGATAAACTGATGTGGTTTCTTCAAAATGGTTACAAAGCATTAATTCCTGCATGTGTGGCAGCTATGCTTTTGTCCTATGCAGGTAGCGTATCTGTAATGAAGCGTCAAAGGAGGGTTTTGTAATGGCAGGTCTGTTATACAAGGATTTTGTGGCTGTTCACGGCAAATTGTATGTGACTTTATTATTGGGAATTACCGTATTTTTGGCGTTATTTTCTATCTCTCCTCTTCCGGCGGCAGCAGATTATGGCGGAGCGCTCATTGCCGGGGCTTTGGTGGCAGTGGCCGCCATGACGCTTCCCATGATAGTGGTTCTGTCGATTGAAAACAGTGTGATTTCTGTGGACGAAGGTGCCAAGAAGAAGGCCTATCTTATGAGCCTGCCGGTGAGTAAGCGCCAGTATGTGGCTTCCAAATACATATTCATTTTGATTTGCTATTACGTGTTTTTGTCTGTGCTTGTGATTTGGGCACAGTTTGTGAATATTCACATGGAGGAGGCACTTTCGGAGAATTTTTTAATGGATGCCATTGGTCTTACACCGCTGTGGATACAGGCATTGTTGATAGTGTCTGCCCTGGAGTTGCCTTTTTTGATTAATGTGGGTGTGAGAGCCGGTAATGCCATCAAAACCGGTATAATGGCAGTGATTTTGTATGTCATGTTTGCCTACATGCTGTTTGGTGATTTGACACTGCTGGAGAATTTTAACTTAATGGCAATGATGGAATGGTTGAAGGAGCACGAGGAGATTACCCTGACGTTGCAGGTGTTGGGACCTGTGATTGCCGGTGGGTTCTATTATCTGTCCTATCGCATTACAGCAAGCATTTATGAGAGGAGGGAGCAGGAAAATGAAGAGTAAAAATAAGCTTACTGTTAAGAGACTATTGATTTTTCTGGCCTTCAGCTTCCTGCTGGTATGGATACCCTCTATCATCTATATGGCAAGAGGCGGTGTGTATGAGTCCCCCACCATGCAGGCCATTATGTCCTACGCTATGCTGTGTCCCTCCATTGGCATGGTGCTTACCAGATGGCTCACCAAGGAAGGATTTCCCATGAGGGGGGAGAATTCCTTGGGTTTGGGGATTGTTTTGAAGGATAGAAAATGGGTTTGGTATGCGGTTGCGATATTGCTCCCTTGGATTTACTGGGAGCTTGGCATGGCGTTAATCTATCTGGTGCAACCTGCAAGCTTTGACCCTACAATGCTTTCGGAGCTTGGAATATCTGAAAATATCCTATGGCTTTACCCGGTATCCGTGATGATTTCCACCTGTATGATTTCCGTTGGAGCATTGGGAGAGGAAGCCGGCTGGAGAGGCTATATGATGCCCAAGCTGGAGGAGCTTTTTGGTACCGGCAAGGCCATCCTGATTGGAGGTATCATCTGGGGTGTATGGCATTTCCCTATTAATATGGCCGGCCACAACTTTGGTACCGGCTACTGGGGAGAGCCATGGACGGGATTCATCGTCTTTACCCTGTTTACGATTTTCATGAATGCTATATTGACCTTTCTGACCAAGAAAACGGGTTCGGTATGGCCTGCTACGTTTACCCATGCAGTGAATAATGGTATGGCAAGTATCCTGGTTTTGTATTATAATGAGGATAATCTTAGCGGCATTTGGACTCAGACCCCTGTGTCGGGGACTCTTCGGCAAGTGCCCGCTATGATTTTTGGCGCAGCGGCCATTGTACTGCTGTGTCAAAGGAGCAAGCAAGTGCAGAAAGGATAAGCATTTCGTATGGCCAAAAAGAAATATAGGAAAATGAGTAAAAAGGAAATTTTCAGTCTGTTGGGGATTTTTGGGGTAGCCATATTGGTAATACTTAGCCCATTTTTACTGACAGCTGTTTTAGCCACGGCATTCCCTTCGGTGGATGGTTATCTTTTGACGGGATTTTCCTTTTGTGTTTTTGGCTTTGTTGCGCTTTCATCCGTACTGATTGTATTGTATCGGACGTTTGTTCCCAAGAAGAATAAGCTGGATTATTTCAAAAGTGTGTATAAGAAATATGGGAAATTTGTATTCTATTTTATATTGCCGATGCTGGGTATCCTGATCTTTCTGGAAGGTGTTGTTGTATATGCAGGAAGCACCTATCTTAAGGATATTGTACAGGGCCCCCGGGAAGAGATCATGAAGGACGCATATGTGGATGTGGATTCCCACAGAGGTGGCTCTACCACTTATCTGGTAGGCTATGTAGATGGTGAAAAAGTCTGGTTAGAGGTAACCGGGAGTGCACATTCTCAGGTTAGTCGGAGAGAAAGCTACAAAATGTTAAGAATAAGGTATTATGAACACATACAGGAAGTTTACTACGTTGAGGTGTGGGCCAGATAGTGTGGATTAGTGACTTTTGTGTCTGTATAAATGTTGATAAAAAAGTGTACTGCTTGGGAACAAAATAGTTCTTATGCAGTACACTTTTTGTGTTATATCAATTATTTCGCAGTCTTACGCTGTACAAGCTTTACAATCTCTACGATGGGAACTACCAGTACGCCCAGACCAATAGCGATGAAATATTCTGCTACTGTTACGGCACTGAAGCCAAATGCACTTGCCAAAACAGGTACTTCGCATACCAAAGTGGTGGCAATCAGGGTAACCACTGCGGCGCCCAGAAGAATCTTGTTTTGGCCTTTCAGGCGGAAGATACTGCCGCGCTGGGAGCGCATGTTGAAGCTGTGGAAAATCTCAGCCATGGACATGGTCAGGAATGCCATGGTCATACCTTCTGCACTGTCTGCAATTTCCCACATACCGGTTTCCATGTAGTGGCCAATGAAGTAGGACAAAAGCACCAGACCGGATACCATAAGACCCTGGTAAGCGATATCGATACCCATACCGCCGGAGAAAATACCTGCCTTGGCATCTCTGGGCTTACGCTTCATGATGTCGGGCTCGGCCTTTTCCATACCAAGTGCCAGAGCGGGAAAACAGTCGGTAACCAGGTTAATCCACAAAAGGTGTACCGGCTTCAAAATGGTAAAGCCCATGAGTGTTGCAGCGAAGATACTGATGACCTCACTCATGTTGGAGCCCAGCAGGAACTGGATAGCCTTACGGATGTTGTCATAAATACGACGGCCTTCTTCAACTGCTCCTACGATGGTGGCGAAGTTATCATCGGTAAGTACCATGTCAGCTACATTCTTGGTAACGTCCGTACCGGTGATACCCATGCCCACACCGATGTCTGCGGACTTGATGGAAGGAGCGTCGTTTACACCGTCACCGGTCATGGCGGTTACAAAGCCTGCGTCACGCCAAGCATTAACGATACGGGTCTTGTGCTCAGGCTGCACGCGGGCATATACTGCAAAATTCTGAAGCTCCTTAGCAAACTCCTCATCACTCATTTCATTGAGCTGGGAGCCGGTGATGGCGCGCTTGCCCTCAGTGAGAATACCCAGCTCCTTGGCGATAGCGATTGCAGTATCAATATGGTCGCCGGTAATCATGATGGCGCGGATGCCTGCACCGTTACATTCAGAAATAGCTGCTTTTACCTCGGGACGAACGGGGTCAATCATACCGCAAAGGCCCACAAAGCAAAGCTCCTGCTCCAATACATCAGCCTCATAGGAAACAGGCTCGGTATCCCAGATGCGCTGTGCACAAGCAAGTACGCGAAGTGCCTTGTCAGCCATAGCCTTGTTGCCGGAGAGAATTTGCTGACGGTATTCGGCAGTCATGGGAACGGGTTTGCCGTCCTTAAGGTATGTGGTACAACGATCCAGAATTACATCGGGAGCACCCTTGGTAAACTGAACAAATTTTCCGTCTGAAGGATGAACGGTGGACATCAGCTTACGTCCGGAATCGAAGGGAGCCTCACCACTTCTGGGGAATGTTTCCTTCAAAGCATGTTTGGGAAGACCAAGCTTGCCGGCCCAAACTACCAGAGCCGCCTCGGTGGGCTCGCCGGTTACACTGCCGTCCTCGGAAAGTTCTGCGTCACTACAAAGTGCCATGGCCTGAGCCAGATATTTTTCATCCTCGCCAAAGAAGTCTACAACCGTCATCTTGTTCTGAGTCAGGGTACCGGTCTTATCGGAACAGATAATCTGCGCACAACCCAAGGTCTCAACAGCAGTAAGTCTTCTGATAATCGCGTTTCTCTTGGACATATTGGTTACACCGATGGACAGCACTACGGTTACAACCGCCGCAAGTCCTTCAGGGATGGCTGCAACTGCCAAAGATACTGCTACCATGAAGGAATTCAACATACCATCCAGACTGATACCGCCTGCACGTACATTCTGTACAATAAAGATAATTACGCAGATACCCAGAACCAGCCAGGTTAAAATCTTAGAAAGCTGGCTGAGCTTCAGCTGCAGGGGTGTCTGGCCTTCTTCAGCCTTAGCCAGAGCGTCTGCAATTTTACCCATTTCGGTATCCATACCGGTGGCAGTAATCACTGCTTTACCACGGCCATATACAATGGTGGAACCCATGTAAACCATGTTCTTTCTGTCGCCCAGAGGAACATCGCCCGCAGGATCAGCCAGATTGATAATATCGATAAACTTGGTGACAGGAACAGATTCACCGGTAAGGGCAGCCTCTTCTACTTTAAGGCTTGCGTTTTCAATCAGACGTCCGTCAGCGGGAACCGCATCACCTGCTTCCAGAAGAACGATGTCACCTACCACCAGGTCTTCGCTGGGTACGGACATGATTTTGCCGTCACGCAATACCTTGGAGGTTGCTGCAGACATTTCCTGAAGAGCCTCAATGGCTTTTTCCGCTTTGTTCTCCTGATATACGCCCAGCACCGCGTTAATGATAACAACTGCTAAGATAATGATTACGTCTGCAAAGCTTTCGCCTTCTACCACAGCCAGCACACCGCTGATGGCAGCCGCTGCAAGCAGAATCAGGATCATAGGGTCCATCAGCTGCTTTACAAAGCGCTTTACAATAGAATCCTTCTTGGCCTCAGCCAGTTTGTTTTTGCCGTTTGCCTGCAAGCGGGCAGCGGACTCCGTGGAGGAAAGTCCGTCTACAGAGCTTTTGGTTTCTGCCAGTACGGCACTTAGGTCTTCGCAATAATGTTTCAATTTAATTGCTCCTTTCTGATTATAAGATAATTATGAACCAAAAAACCCCAGGTATAGCTTCAAACTATATCTGGGGTAAAAAATACATATATGAATAAAACATGTACCACTCCATGTATAGCCTGAAAGATATACATGAGTCTCGCAAATTAAAACAAGCCAGACCTTACGGCCGAACTGTTGACTTGTTGCGTGGTACCGTACGCTTGCTACTCCCTCACGGGATTTCCGTTAGAGGGTATTCTAGCATTACTGATTTCATTTGTCAAAGCATTTTTGGGGAGATTTTAGGAAGAATTTACAATTTAACCAAATTTTACTTTGATTTTACATAAGAAATCGTTTTTCCATGTGGAATATTTTTCTAGGATATGTTACTATGGACGGGCATAAAGACAAAAAGCTTATTTTTAAGGAGGAAATGTCATGGACTATTTATTGGAGGGAGTGCGCACGCTCTGTGACTTTAGCGGCGGCGGCTGGAAATGTCTGGTTATGTATGTAATCGGTATTGCATTAATCTGGCTGGCTATCAAGAAAGAATATGAGCCTTCATTGCTGCTTCCTATGGGATTTGGTGCAATTTTGGTAAACTTGCCCCTGTCCGGTGTTCTAAATCAGAATGTGGGCGGAATTGAAGCTCACGGTATTATTGAGTGGTTGTTTAATGTAGGTATCGAAGCTTCCGAGGCGATGCCCATACTGTTGTTTATCGGTATTGGTGCAATGATTGACTTTGGACCGCTTTTGTCTAACCCCAGTATGTTCCTGTATGGTGCAGCAGCACAGTTTGGTATCTTTGCTGCGATCCTGTTAGCAGCATTGTTGGGATTTGATATCAAGGATGCAGCTTCCATTGGTATCATCGGTGCAGCTGATGGTCCTACTGCGATTCTGGTATCACAGGTACTTAAGTCTAAGTATGTAGGTGCGATTGCGGTTGCCGCGTACTCCTACATGGCATTGGTACCTATCGTACAGCCTTTTGCAATCAAGCTTGTAACAACCAAGAAAGAAAGACAGATTCATATGGAATACAAGCCCGAATCCGTTTCTAAGTCCATGAGAATTATTTTCCCTGTGGCAGTTACTATGATTGTTGGTCTTGTAGCACCTCAGTCCGTAGCTTTGGTTGGATTTTTGATGTTTGGTAACCTGATCCGTGAATGTGGTGTTCTCGGAACCATGTCTGAAACTGCACAGAATCAGCTTGCTAATCTGATTACTTTGTTGCTTGGTATTACCATTTCTTTCAGCATGAAAGCTGAAGATTTCGTAGCTATTGAAACCTTATTGATCATGGCAATCGGTTTGTTTGCATTCGTAATGGATACCATCGGTGGATGCTTGTTCGTAAAGGTTCTGAACATATTCCGCAAGAAGAAGGTTAATCCTATGATCGGTGGTTGTGGTATTTCTGCATTCCCTATGTCATCACGTGTTGTACAGAAGCTGGCATTGCAGGAGGACCCTACCAATATCCTGATCATGCATGCGGCAGGTTCTAACGTTGCAGGTCAGATTGCATCTGTAGTAGCAGGCGGTCTGGTAATCAGCCTTGTATCTCAGTTTTTGGTGTAGGCTAAGTAGAAGGGAGATATTTGTATGAGCGAAACAGTTTCACAGGCTTTAGAAATTATGGGCAAAGGTATGCTGGGAATTTTTGTTGCTCTGGTTGTTATCATGATTTTTGTATGGATTATGGCTAAAGTAGGCAACAAGAAAGATTAATTTGTGAAAACAATATTAAGTAGGATGTCCGATAATCGGGCATCCTATTTTTATGGGAAAATACGTACGAGTTGGCTCTTTACGTCATAGACAAATGATGATATAATTTGACTATAGAGAATGGAGGTGCCATATGCAGGCTTTACAGGAAAGAATCAGACCATCCGCAGATTTAAGAAATCATTATAACGAAATATCCAAGCAGTGCAGAGAAGATAAAGAGGCCGTCATTATAACAGTCAATGGTAGGGGAGATACAGTGTCTCTTGGGTATGAGGAATATAATCGTATGAAGGCCCGAATAGAACTTCTGGAAATTCTTGCGGAGGCTGAAGAAGATGTTAATACCGGGAGAGTTGCGCCTATGGAAGATACTTTTTCAAACCTGCGCGAAATTTTGAAGGAGCGGTGTGATGGCTAAATATACTGTAATAAGAACGGATACGGCAGATGCCTTTATTCATAAAATTATTCTTGATATTGCAGAGAAATTTGGTACAGAAGTAGCTTTGGAAAAAATGGATGAACTGGAAAAACAAATTATGTTACTTGCAGAGAATCCGCAAATCGGTACGGATCCCCGTTATATGATTCTTCGTAGACAGGGCTTTAAAGTACTGATAACAGAAAAAAATTTAGTTTTTTACAAAATTGACGATAAGCAAAATGTAGTGACCGTATATGCCGTGGTTGACCAAAGACAGGATTATTTGAATATTATAAGAGGTTTATAATCTGATGATACATCCGAAATGTTCAGCCCATAGATATTTTAAAGGGTGTCCAATAAATTAAAATAAATCGGGCATCCTATTTTTATGGAAAAAGTCAATGCGGAAAAAAGAAAAATCGATTTTTATATACTTCTTTTTTTTATAGGGTCCTTCGTGGGCTGGCTGTGGGAAGTGGGTCTTTATCTTGTGACGGAGCAGGCTTTTGTCAATCGGGGAGCTTTTTATGGTCCTTACCTGCCTATTTATGGTGTGGGAGGGATTATGCTGTGGCTGCTGCTCCAGAGGTTTTATGAAAGGCGGCTTACGACATTTCTACTGGCGGCTTTGATCTGTTCTGTGCTGGAGTATGGAACAGGCGCATTTCTTGAGTGGAAGTGGGGTATGCGTTGGTGGGACTACAGCGGACAGTTTATGAATCTGAACGGTCATATCTGTCTTTTAAGTGTGATGTGCTTCGGACTGGGCGGAATGTTACTGAATTGTTACGCGATGCCTGTGTATATGCGGTTGTATCACAAGCTGGGACAGGTGCGCAGATGGCTGATTTGTACGGTGTTGTCGGTGCTATTTGCGGTGGATTTTATCTGGTGTCTTGTTAACCCTCATACCGGAGAAAATGTCACAATTGATACATTTTTTAAGAATCCGTAAACATGATTGATGTTGTCTTGGAAATATTTTATAATTATATTATTCCGAATATTAATTGTTTATATTGTGTGAACAATATTAAGGTGGGGGACGAAGGATGAAGAAGGTTAAGAGTGGCAGAGGAGTAGCAGGTGTTGTTGTGGCAGCAGGCATAATAATGGGATTGTGTGGTTGCGGCGGTGATAAGGTGCAGGAGACTTTGCAGCAGACGCCGTCATCGTCAGTTTCCCGGGAGTCGGTCTCTGTGCAGGAAGAATCTGCGCAGGAACCGGAATTTGAACAGAATGCGACGCTGCATGCGGTGGATGAATTGGAGGCTTATGCGCTAGAATGCATAAAAGCAGGAGTTTTGGAGGAAATGGGGCTTTCTGCTGATTTGGCCAAGGATGCGATGCTGGATTATGCAGTGCAGGAGATACAGGAAGACTGTGCGCTTATTCGATATTACATAGAGACTTCTGACCACAGTATTTATGTGGTGGATGAGACGGTAAGCTTAAGTGGGAAAAATCGAGATTACCAGGTGGCGCGGGAGAGTCTGCAGTCCTATGTATCCATTACGGATAGCAGTATGTTTGCCAGCTTGCACAAAGAGTCCCATGTAAGCAGCAAGAGTACCGGATACAGCACACAGTATTTTAGAGGATTGGTTAGGGATATGTCGGCTGATAAGGCACTGGCAGAGCGTTTTGCGAATCCGGTGGATGCAGCGGTAAATTTACTGCATCTTGGACCCGGCAAGGGCGAAGTGACTTCTGATATCAAGAAGCCTTCGATTGGTTCTGATTCCTGGGAGAAGGATTTGAATAAGGATATTCTTCCGGAAGGAACGACAGTAACCGTTACCTACACCTTTGATAAGGATGGTTCGGTTGTAGAGATACTCATGGAAGTTATTGAGTCGAGCTTCGGTATCTGGGCTCCTGCAGAGGGCAATTGGAGCAGACAGGTGTATGATACCTTCTATTATCATTTACCCTTTGGAGACGATGAAGTTGAAAATTTTAGCAGCATTCAAAACAGTACCTTTGGCTTGTACGAGTTGAAAGACGGAGGTATCAGTTGTATTTTCCCTTATTATACGGCCCCTGATATTTCTATTGGCAGAAATGTGGCAACAGATGAGAATTTGATTTATTTTTTTGCTGATTCCCAGTATCAGGAAGGCAATTTAGAGTATGACATAGACTGTATGGCAATGTTGGATTTGGCCACCGGGCAGGTGGATATGGAGTCCATGAAGCTTCCCGAAGAAGCGCATTTGGACCGGGATGCCACCATTTATGTGAATGTGGACGGTTTTATGCGTGTCAACAGTAAGTATCTTCCCTGTGTAAATGTGGGGACGGCAGATTTCTCCGGTGGCGTATGCCGGGACGGCAAGCCTGTGTCCTGCCTAAATGAAGCGGAGCAAAATGCTTATGGCAGTGAGAATCGCACAAAGATTCTTTCCAAGCCCGGCAAGGTGATGCAGCTTTCTTTGCGCAGTATGACCGAGACCTTTGCCTATATCGATTTGGATGGAGACGGTATAACGGAGAAAATCGTACTGAAGCCGGAGAATCCGTACAGTGACAGAACCTATGAAATGCCTTATGATGATTTTAAACTGATTGTGGGGGATTCTGTCCTTGAAGATTATGGAGTGAATCTGCATAACGATATTTATGCCTTTAGTCTGGATGGAAAAGAGATTCTGGTACTTTTATATGAAAATGGGCCTAGTGACGATCCGCTTAGCCACCTGTATGCCTACAGAGAAGGTAAGCTTGTAAAGGTAGGTGAGATGCCCGACCATATTGTAGATGGGGACATTCAGGACGGAATCATTGATGGCACAGAGCGTGGTGACGTGATTCAATCTGACTATATCCGCGTGAAGTGGCAGATAGGCCAGGATGGTATGCTGGAGAAGGTTCCTCAGGACACTTATGATTACACGAATTTGAATGATATTACATTGCTTATGGCGCTTCCGGTGCATAGTGAGCCGGATTTGAAAGCCCCCGAAAGAGAGATTCAACCTCAAAAGGTGAAGTTCTTAATGACGGATAACACTATGACCTGGGTATATGTGAAGGGCGAAAATGGTGATGCCGGCTGGGTGTATGTGGAACCCTACGGACATATCGTGGAGCTGAAAAAGGATTATGATGAAGTATTTGAAGATTTGTGGATGTTCGGATAAGATTCTTTTTGTGGATTAAGTCTAAGTTTTTTGGGAAAAATTACCCTAGAATCAATATTTTCGGAGGGTAAAAGATGAAGAAAAACAATCCCAAGCATATCGGTATCATCCCTGACGGCAACCGCCGCTGGGCCAAAGAGCATGGTATGAACAAACAGGATGGCTATCACTTTGGCTTGGAACCGGGGCTTAGGCTGCTCTGTCAGGCAAGGGAGCTTGGTATTGAGGAAATCACTTACTATGGCTTCACGGTGGACAACTGCAAGCGTCCTGCGGAGCAGTTTCAAGCCTTTCAAAAGGCATGTGTGGATGCAGTGGAGCTTCTGACCAAAGAGGGTGCTGATTTATTGGTAATTGGCAACAGTCAGTCCAAGTGTTTTCCCAAGGAGCTTTTGCCCTATATCAAGAGAACACCTGTAAATGGCGGTGGTATCAAGGTAAATTTCCTGGTAAATTATGGGTGGCAGTGGGATTTGTCTCATATGCAGGAGGACGGAAAACCCTATTCTTCCGATATTTCCCGGATTGATTTACTGATTCGTTGGGGAGGCATGCGCAGATTGTCAGGCTTTTTGCCCATCCAGTCTGTGTACTCGGATTTTTATGTGGTGGACCATTGTTGGCCGGATTATCAGGATCAGGACCTTCGGGAGGCTTTGGACTGGTATGCTTTGCAGGATGTGACTTTGGGTGGATAAATTACGCTTTATATAGGTAATTTACGGAAAATGTCAAAATTAAGATTATTTCATTGGACAAATACCTTGATACAAGATAAAATAGGGATTGGAGTTTTAAAGTTTATTTTATTTACGAAAGGATAGTTTCATGAAAAAGAGATTACTTACAGCTATTCTGGCAATGACTTTCCTGTTATCCGGTTGTAGCCAGACAGCGGACAGTCCCATTATTGAGGAGATTACACCTGAGTCCTCCAGCGTGCAGGTTTCCACTGAGGAAAGCTCTACAGAAGAGGTTGCAGAGTTCAAGGTAATCACCGAGAGAAAAGTGGTAGATGGCAAGAAGCAGAGCTACTTGGACGGTGAGTGGAAGGATGAAGCAGTGGTTGAGAGAAGACCTCTGGCTATCATGGTTCCCAACAATCCCCCTGCAATGCCTCAGTATGGTTTGTCCCAGGCAAGCATTATTTATGAGGCACCTGTTGAGGGACGTATTACTCGTCTTTTGGCAGTTGTTGAGGATTATGATGATATGACCTACATAGGTCCCATCCGAAGCAGCCGTGACTATTTTGTATATGAGGCAATGGCATTGGATGCTATTTATTGTAACTGGGGTCTGGCAGTTCCCTATGTGGCAGATTTGATTAACTCTGACCGTGTGGACAATATTTCCCAGGCAAATACCGGTATTGCAAGCCCTTATCCTGCAGCATTTGCAAGAAGACAGGATAGAAAGAAGGCCGGATTTGCTACTGAGTTTACTGCATATATGTGGTTGAAGGAAGCATCTACAAACGGCGGTGCAGATGCGCCTGACAGCAGTGTTAAGGGATTTACTGCCGGTGTTGAGGCAAAGGGTTATGCTCCTACCTACAAAGAGTCCGGACGTATGGATGAAGCCGGCCGTAAGGACTATGCAGCATATCTTTTTGCAGATGACTGTATCGCAGAGTACGCAGAGTATCCTGATGCAACTGAGATTCGCCCCGGCGGAGCCCAGAGCAACAAGGGTGGCTACGGACAGAACAATGCATGCTTTACCTACAATCCTGAGGACAAGCTTTACTATCGTTCCCAGTATGGTGCGGAGCAGATTGATGAAATGACCGGCGAGCAGCTGGCAGTAACCAACGTTGTATTCAAGGTTTGTCACGGTGAGGTAAGAGACGACCACGATTACCTGGCGTTTGGTGTGCATGGTACAGGTGATGCTTATGTGTTCACCAATGGTAAGATGATTAAGGCTACCTGGGAGCATGCAAGTGATTATGATGCCAACCATTTCTATGATGAGAATGGTGAGGAAATTGTTTTGAATCAGGGTTCCACATGGTTCTGCAATATCTGGAAAGAGTACGCAGAGTACGCTGAAGTAGATGGCAAGCCTCTCTTTGCAACTACTGCTACTAAGGACGCAGCTACTGCTTCCGGTGCAAGCTCCAACTAAATAACTAAGTAAAAAAGCAGTGGTTTCTCTTTGATTAATTAAATTTTAAGCGGATACCACTGCATTTTTGTTGTAATATACTCATGTAAGATGGAAGAGTAAAGTACGAAAGGTTGGGACAGTTATGTCACAGGTAAGAGCCGGCAAGAAAGTGAATAGAGATTTGATACTAAAGGGGAATATGCTGCATGCTATATTGTCCTTGGCCATTCCTGTGGTAATCAATAGCTTCCTGCAGACCATGTATAATCTGACAGATACCTATTGGCTTGGACAGATTGGTACGGATGAGTTAGCTGCCATCAATCTGGTTACACCCGTGCAAAATATTATTATCAATTTTGGTATGGGTATTACAGTGGCCGGTGCGGTGCTGATTGCCCAATATATTGGTGGCGGTGAAAAAGAGGATGCCAAAAGCATGGCCAATCAGATTTTTGCTTGTGCTATGTGTTTTGCTCTCGTATGTGCAGCCGTGGTTTATGTGGCTACCTCCGGTATTGTGAGCTGGCTGGGAGCAGACGGAGCTACCTTTGAGCATGCATGTACCTATTTGAGCATTGTGGTATGGGATATGCCCTTCCTCTATATGGTAAATATTTTCTCAGCGGTACATCAGGCCCAAGGAGACACAGTGAAACCTATGCTGTTGAATCTGGTGGGTATTATTGTAAATATGATTCTGGACCCGGTGTTTATGATTGGCTTACATATGGGTACGGCAGGTGCGGCATGCGCAACTCTTTTGGCGAAGATGGTGCCTGCGATTGTGGCGTTTATCCTATTGTCCCGTCGTGGCCAAGATGTGCATTTGGACACGAAGCACATGCGTTTTGAATGGGAGAAAATTAAGCTGATTCTGCGCATTGGCCTGCCTACAGCAATCGGCGGTAGTACCATGCAGCTGGGATTTTTGCTGATGAGCAGAAATGTATATGAATACGGCAATCAGGCCATGGCAGCCTACGGCATCGGCAATAAGGTAAACGGATTGATTACCCTGCCCTCCAACGGTATCGGTTCAGCGGTAGCTACCATCGTAGGCCAGAATATGGGTGCCAAGCAGGTGGAGCGTGCCAAGGAAGGTTATTTGCTCTCTATGAAGATTTGCGTGATCTTCTTGTTTATTGGCGGCATGATACTCTCCAGAGATTTTATTTCTACAAGTATTGTAAGCATTTTCTCTGAGGACCCGGAAGTAATTGCTATGGCGGCGGATTTCTTGAGCATTATGGCTTTTTGGTGCTTTACTAACGGCGTGTACAACGCTTCTACAGGTCTATTTCAGGGTACCGGACATACAGAAGTGACCATGACTATCGATGCTACCAGACTATGGATATTCCGTTTCCTGACCTTATGGTTCTGCGAAAGTATTCTCCATATGGGTGTAAGAAGCGTATGGTACTCTGTAGTAGTAAGTAACGGAATTTCCTCTGTGCTTCTGTTTATCCTTTACAAGACCAATATCTGGCGCAAGACCAAGATAAAGGTAGGACATGGAGATAAGCAGCAGGCGATGTCTGAGGGTTGATATGGTGCATTGATAAAAGTTTGGCGGATAGAAGCGACACTTTGCAATATGTTTTCTTCAAACAAGAATTTCCTAAAAAAATTAATAAAACCACTTGACAATTGGAATCCAACCATGTAAAATAACCAATGTTGTGACGCGAAATGTGAATGCGTTCAGCACAAAGTACTGCGACGCAAGTGTTAGGATTTCGTCCACAAGCCCAGATAGCTCAGTTGGTAGAGCAGAGGACTGAAAATCCTCGTGTCGCTGGTTCGATTCCGGCTCTGGGCATTTTGCAGGCGGCCGATATTTGACCGACTGCTTCACATATATGCGCGAGTGGCTCAGCGGTGGAGCACCTCCTTGCCAAGGAGGGGGTCGCGGGTTCGATCCCCGTCTCGCGCTCTCGACATCATAGATTGCGGTGATGTCGGCAACAATTAATTTCATACCTTCGTGTGCAGGCACAGTGCCTGTAACACAACATGCGGGTGTAGTTCAATGGTAGAACACTAGCCTTCCAAGCTAGATACGTGGGTTCGATTCCCATCACCCGCTTTTAAAAAGCAAGGTCATCGACCTTGCTTTTTTGTTTGCGAAGCAAACCATGGGCGAAGCCCATGAAAGCGGGGGATTGCACCCGCGGATACGGGCGTGCCTATTTTTATGTATGAAGATGTGGCGAAGCCAAAAAAGGCGAGGACCTTTGTCCCCGCCTTCGTTGTTTTTAGAATCCCTGATAAGGGTTATTGCTATTATCTGTGTTTTCTGTAGTGCCATACGTATTATAATTGTTGTTATTGTAAGGATCTACACTGTTATAATTCTGATTAGTATTATAAGGATCTGCACTACCATAGGGCTGGCTGTTATTGTAAATATTTACATTACTGCTTGCTGCATAAGGGTTTACTGTGCTATTAGCAGTTGCAGCGTAAGGGTTTGCATTGTAGTTATCGTAGGAAGAGCACTTAATGCGCTTCAAAGCAAAGTACAACTCTGCGTCGGTAGCCTTCATATAAGGATTTACATAGAAGATGCTTAAAATACCGCAAGTGCAAAGGCTTAACAGGTTCCATCCGAGGAAGGATAAGTCAAGCACAAAAGTATTCCACTTATCGCCGTCCATCATCTTTTTGCTCAGTGCAAATACTTCCTTGTGGCTCATCTCAGGATGATCTGCCAAGATGTAAGGAACCATGCGGTATTCGTAACCCTTGATGATACCGGGAATAATAAACAGCAAGCTCCACAAGAAGGTGTACAGTCCGCGCAGGAACATGGTCAAACAAGTAGTTTTGTAATTGTTCCTGAAAGCTCTACCCAATGCGCCTAAGCCGGGATTCTCTACAATTGCATTTTCCATAAAGAAGTGACAACCACCCACTTGAATAGGGTTAAACAGGAAAATGCTGATACCTGCACTGAATATGGATACGACTAATATAAGAATGATAAAGAAAATAGCCATTCCGCCTGCAAATCCTGCAAGGAATGCATCCTCGCCGGAGAAGGACATGTTAGATGCGCTGGGAGTTCTGGTCACAGCGGTAGTCTGAATCATCTGTCCATCTTCGATGTCTAGGTTGTTGTAACCATAATTATAATTGTAGTCATAATTATAGTCGTAGTCATAGTCATAGTCGTAATCGTAATCGTCCTCATAATCATCGCTATAATCATAGCTGCTACTGCTGGAGGAGCCAACGCTTCCACCACCTCCACCGCCTCCCAGAATACCCAGAAGGAATGCTACAAGCACACATTTCCAGTAGTTTCGGTAGAAAGCTTTTTTAGCTCTCTCTTTTAGTTCTGCTCTTGTCCAAGTCATATTGTTCTCCTCATAAAATTGAAATAAAAAAGGGAAAATATCCCACCTCACTTTGTTACAATAAAGCAATTGTAGCACATGTGGAGAACAAAAGATAGTATAAATTTTGCACGTTAGCATGTTAAACATATCAAAAAGGACACTATAGGGTTTTACCGGTGTAAGGGGCCTCTGTCCCAGGCGGTACTGGGTTGTGCCGCGGTTGTGGGACGTCGCAGCAAGAGATTTTTTAGTGCTGTGCCATTAAAGGGGTACAGGGGCCAGAAATAACTCAGTCCGCCAAAGGTAGGGGTGGTCAGCACAGACAGTGTCATCAGGATTATGCCCATGATAAAACCGGGCAAACCGCCAAGGGCTGTGGTGATTAACAGAAAAGTCCGGTAAACCCGCAGTGCATCCGCAAGCTCCAGACTGGACAGCGACAAATTAGCCAAAAGTGTCACTGCCCCGTAAAATAAGACCTCTGTGGAAGCCCAATTTAAACTGACAGCAATATCTCCAATCAGGAGACCACTGACAATGGACAAAGCGCCGGAGTAACGGCCGGGGCTCATAGATGCAGAGTATTTAAACAAATCTAATATAAATTCCACTGCCAATACAAAGAAAATCAAATAGACCGGGCCATGTGGTTCAGTGGATATCAGCTGCCATTTTTCTGAAAGACGTGGAAAATAGGCAGTTATCAATAGGAAAAAGGGCATGAGAAGCAAGCTTACCGGGATGCAAAACAGCCTTACCAGGCGAAAGTAGGACCCCACCAGAGGGGATTTGTAGTAATCCTCCGTGCTCTGAGTAAACTGAAAGATGGTTCCGGGAAGCACCATTACCAATGGCGAATTGTCCACCAAAATCAATATATGCCCTTCCATAAGATAACTGCAGGCTACATCCGGACGTTCCGTGTAAAGCACGGAGGGCAAAGGATTCCACCATCTGTGAGGAACCAGTAGCTCCTCCAAGCTCTTGGTACCCATGGTTAGGGAAGTAATATTCAGATTCTCCAAAGTTCGGGTCAGGTGTGCCAAAAGCTCGTGATTTACATTGTTGTTCAGATAGGCCACAGCCACGTCCGTGCGGCTTAGGGTGCCGATGGAATGTATGGCAAAGGTAAGTGCCGTAGAGCGCACTCTGCGTCGGATGAGATTGGCATTGAACAAAAGGGTCTCCACAAAGCCGTCCCTGGAGCCCTTGGTCACAGGCTCGGTGTCCGGTTCCCCAATGCTTCGGGTGGGGTAGGTCCTGGCATCAATAATCAGCGCATAGTCAAATCCTTCCACAAATAAAAGAGAAGGTCCGCTCAACAGATTTCGAAGCAAAGTATCCCATTCATCGCATTGCTCCACCTGGGCAAAACCGATTTTGGCAGCGGCGAAATGATGCAAGTCTTCGATTTTTTCATCTTTTGTATACAGAGGATTTTGCAAATCTGAGAAAATCTGCTGCAATACCTCCGTGCGACAAAAGCCGTTCACGCCAATCCAATAGGCCGGGGTCTGACCCAGATACAAGTCCCTGGTGATCAGGTCGAAGCTTGCATGGATGGGGAGCAGGCTGTGCAGAAGGGCAATATTTTCGGAAAGGGATGTGGATAGGGTCATGGTATATCCTCCTTTTAACATACAGATCGCGATATCCTTTTATTTTTCCCTAAAAAAAGCGTGCTATTCCCTTACATTCGTGCTATGATAGGCTTTAGGCTTGAATGGGAGGAAATACGCTTGCAGAAGATAGTTGATTTTATGAAAAAAGAAGTGGTGCTGTGTGTGGCAATGGTCCTTGCTGTTGTATCCGCCTTTTGGATTCCGCCGGATGCAGAATACATTTCTTATATTGATTTCCATACACTGGCTATTTTGTTTTGCCTGATGTGCGTGATGGCGGGTTTTCGGCATATCGGCATGTTTCGCTGGGTTGCCCGGAAGCTGTTAAAACGGGTTCACAGAATCGGCGGTATTGTATTGTTGCTGGTGCTTTTGTGTTTCTTTTTCAGTATGCTGATTACCAATGATGTGGCGCTGATTACCTTTGTACCCTTTACCTTTGTGGTGGGGAAGATGTTGGGGCAGGATACTTATAAGCGCATGGTTCTGCCTACGGTGGTGCTGCAGACTATCGCCGCTAATCTGGGCAGTATGCTCACACCCATCGGCAATCCTCAAAACCTGTATCTCTACGGTATTTCCGGTATGAGTCTGGGTGAGTTTGTATTGGTGATGTTGCCCTACAGCCTGCTTTCCTTGATTTTGGTGGTGGTTTGCAGTCTGGTATTTGGGCTTCGTCTGGAAAAAAGCGAAAAGACTGTTTTCGGTCAGGGCCAAGAGGAGCTTGACTTAAATCAAGGACTACAGCCCGGCGACCGCAAGGGAGCACTGGTGATCTACCTGGTTAGCTTTGTAATGTGTCTGCTTACGGTTGCATATCTTGTGCCCCTTTGGGTTACTTTTATTGTGGTGGTATCGGGCATGGTGGTGACAGAGTACAAAGAGCTGGCGCATGTTGATTATGCGTTGCTTTTGACCTTTGTGGCATTCTTTGTATTTATTGGAAATATGGGGCGGATTCCTGCATTTGCCAATCTTTTGCAGAATCTGATTACGGGCAATGAGGTGGCAGTGTCTGTTTTGGCCAGTCAATGCATCAGCAATGTGCCTGCGGCGCTTCTTTTATCCGGCTTCACCACTGATGTATCAGCGCTGTTAATAGGCACCAACCTGGGCGGCCTGGGAACTTTGATTGCTTCCATGGCTAGCTTGATTTCCTACAAATATGTGGCAGCTGAGTGCTCCGAAAGCGCCATCCCCGGCGGAAAAGGCCGCTATTTTCTATTATTTACTGTTTCTAACATTTGTTTTTTAATTGCATTAGTGATACTATATCTTTGTATATAGTATAGAAAATTGCATCTAGGTGTTTAGATGTATGGAGTCTGTCGGTGGAGCCTATATATCCGAACACGTGACCTTGAAAAACGCCGGTGCTAGGCTCCATCGATAAGATTGCAGATACCTAAACACCTAGATGCAATTTGTAGCATGCTATCAGGAAAGGGAAGTTTATGATGACTGAGGAAATGACAATTATAGGTGAAGAGGCATATAGAGCAGCCAAGGAGATTTTAGAGGCGGCTGCGTTGGAGGAAAAGGATTTGTTTGTGGTAGGCTGTTCTACCAGCGAGGTAGGCGGTGCAGGTATCGGAACCTTCTCCAGCCCGGAGCTTGCAGAGGTGGTATTCGGCGGCATCTATCAGGCCACCCAGGAGGCGGGGGTCTATCTGGCAGCCCAATGCTGTGAGCATTTAAACCGTGCCCTGATTATTGAAAAAGAGGCAGCAAAATATTACGGATTGGAATTGGTAAATGTGGTACCTCAGCCCAAGGCAGGCGGTTCCTTTGCTACAGCGGCTTATAAAGCCTTCGAGCACCCTGCAGCTGTAGAGCACATCAAAGCTCATGCAGGCATGGATATCGGCGATACCCTGATCGGTATGCATCTGAAGGACGTGGCAGTGCCTGTGCGCATCCGCACCACTCAAATCGGCGATGCCCATGTGGTTTGTGCCCGCACCCGCGCCAAATACATCGGCGGCGAGCGAGCCATTTATGACGAACTTTTGAATTAAGTCCTCATTGACAGATTTGTGTCTAACACTCTCTACTATATCGATTAAGGCGCCATATATCTTACCACGGAACGTTTCCACTCCGTGAAAAAGCGTAGCGGCACATAAGATTGCACAGTACGCAATCTAAGTGCCGACGTTTTTCAAGGTCGCGTGGTAAGATATATGGCGCCTAATCGATTGTACATACCCTCAGACACAAATCTGCCAATGAGTACTTAAAAAGAAGCAGTGGCATTAATTTGCCGCTGCTTCTTCTATTAATTGCATGATTTTGGGGATGGAGTCCATCTGTCCGCTGTTGGACATGGTGTTAATGTACTCCGCCCTGTTATCGTAGAGTTCGTGTACTTTGTTCACCAACAGATTGGTGGTCAGGTCGTCTTCGTCAATTACGATAGAAAAGCCCTGTGCTTCAAAGGATGCCGCATTTAACAGCTGGTCGCCGCGGCTGCTCTTAGCCGGCAGGGGGATGAGAATATTGGGCTTTTTCAATGCCAAAAGCTCACAGATGGCATTGGCGCCTGCACGGGAAATAACAATATCTGCCATGGCAAACAAATCCTTCAATTCAGGCTTCACGTACTCAAACTGCTTGTAGCCGGGAGTGTTCAGGTACAGATTATCCAGCTTTCCGTTGCCGCACAGATGCACTACCTGGAAGTCCTCCAAAAGCTGGGGAAGTGCCATGCGCACGGCCTTATTGACATTCAAGGCGCCCAGACTGCCGCCGATGACCATAATTACAGGCTTATTGGCAGTGAAGCCGCATAAATCTAAGCCGGCCAGCTTGTTGCCTTGGCTTAACTCGCTGCGGATGGGAGAACCGGTAAGTACCGCCTTGCCCTCCGGCAGTTTCTGCAGAGTTTCCGGAAAATTACAACAAACCTTCTTGGCTACGGGAATGCAGATTTTGTTGGCAAGTCCGGGAGTCATGTCGGATTCATGGATGATGCAGGGAATGCCCAAAGCAGCTGCAGCACGCACCACAGGTACGCTGACAAAGCCACCTTTGGAAAATACCACATCCGGCTTTAATGCTTTTAGATGCTTTTTGGCCTCACTGAAGCCC
Organism: Acetatifactor sp.; assembly: GCA_045539535.1. Lineage (GTDB taxonomy): Bacteria > Bacillota > Clostridia > Lachnospirales > Lachnospiraceae > Acetatifactor. Next base: position 28,703 of record JAZQFO010000011.1, on the reverse strand, counting down.
TTGATAACGCGGAAAGGGTCGGTCAGGTTCTTGGGGTCTAAGTAGCGGCGAAATTTGCCGGTGGCAATTCCGGTGTAAGGAATGTCAAAGTCACTGATTAGTCTTTTTTCAATTCCGTCGTAGGAGCCCATGTAGGACACTTCGAAGCCTGCATCCTTAAGGGCAGGAAGCAGGGCGATATTGGGGGTAACATGACCTGCGGTACCGCCGCCGGTCAGCACAATTTTTTTCATGATATTACCTTCCTGATTAAAATATTAAAGCATACTTTCCAGTGCCTGTGCCAGCTGGTCAGGGCAGGAGGTGCTCTTCATGCCGCAACGGATGCCTTTTAAGCAGCCGATGACTTCCTGGGGAGTCTTACCCTTTACCAGAGCAGAAATACCCTGCAGATTGCCGTTGCAACCGCCGGTAAATTTAACGGATTCGATTACTCCGTCTACGATTTCAATGTCGATAGCAGAGGAACAGGTTCCTCTTGTCTGATATCTCATAGTATATCCTCCAAAGCAAATAAATCATTAACTGACATTATAGCAGATTTTTCCGTGATTCGCAATGATAAGGCGACTTTTCGGGAAGTCTGTTTTTTCATGAAATTTTGTGCTTTAACCTGTCGAAATTATACGATGTGTTATCATTCATATTTGGCCCGGTATGCGATACAATGATTCCGGTGCCCAAAATTGTGCATTAGTCAGAAGAAAGAAGGTATGGATATGTTTGAAATTTTTCAAGAGGAGCCGGTTATTAGCGCAGGAATTTTCGTATTTATGTTTCTGAGTGTGTTTGTAAGGATTATATTGGGGGCTTTGTATCGAAGTATGATTAAAGAGGCTGATAACATGGCCACCACCGACAACAAGCTGTTAAAGCAGTGTAAGCTGAAATTTGCCAACTGCTATCAGCTCAATAACGGTGTGTCCAATATTCCTATTTTTGTGGACAAGTTCTTAAATAAGCTGGCGCTGGGACCTTTTGCCTTTGATACATTGTATCATTTGTCCGGGCAGAGTATGCTTTTGTCTGTGATTTGTTCGGGAATTGGTGTGTGTCGTTCGATTGTCATTGGTCGGACCTTGGGAGAAATCCTGCCCTTTTATATTATAAGCTTTATAGGGTTGTATCTATACTTCTCCATATCTTCCGTAATCGATGTTAAGGGATACAAGCGGATTCTGAAGGTGAATCTGGTGGATTATCTGGAGAATCATCTCTCCGCCCGCATGGATGTGACGGAAAATGATATCGAGATGCTTTACGGAGAGGAGCTGGTGTTGCCCGGCAGGCAAAGGCGTTTGGAAGCCGGACGCCGCAGCAATAGGGGCAGCAGACGTACCGTGGAGCTCATGCCCATCGGAAACAGATGGGGCGCCGAGTCTGCACAGACGGTGGTATTTCCCATGGCGGCCGGCCAGGAGATGTCAGGCCAGGCAATGTCAGGGCAAGGAGAGAGTGCCCAGGGTGGCGTAGGCCAGGGTGTGGCGGAGAGTATGAATACGGCTTCCTTTCAGATTACGGAGGAAGAGCTGGAGGCGTTGATAAAAGAGTTCTGCTAGGCAGAAGGGGCTGTAGCACTAAGAAATAAAAAGAGGAGTTGGTAATACGGCGATGTTACCAACTCCATTTTTTAGAAATCATAAAATCACAACCATGTATACATTGCATTTTTATTTCCTCTATGCTACGATTTTCTTATAGAATTCCTCTGTAGAATGGAGGAGCGATTTATGCAGTGGGAGTTGTTACTTAGAGACGAACGAGTAGCGGGAAGAGAAGAGGGAAGAGCAGAAGGAAGAGCAGCTTCCATTCTTGAAATCCTACAGGAGCTTGGAGAGGTTTCAGAGGATTTGAGAACCCGGATTCTCAACGAAACTAATATGTCCACATTAACATTATGGGTAAAGCTTGCAGCCAAAGCTGAATCTGTGGAACAATTCATGCAAAATATGTAGTCTGTAATCTTATCAGTAAGCATATGCAGGGTGAATGCATATGCTGTCATGAAATTCTGTTTTAGTTATATCTTGCCGGGTCTGGCAAATACCAAACGAATAAACATTTAGAAACTATTTAAATTGAATCAGAGGAATTCTATATATTTTGTAATGACAATGTATTGACGGTTAAATTGATAAGTGTTATTGTAGAAAAAAAGGAGATGGTATATATGGTGAAAGAATTAAGTGTTGCATTAGCGCCTAAAGATTCCACTTTTCAGGTAAGAATTAACTCAGAAATTAAGAAAACCGTTGAAGAAATTTATGCCAGAACAGGCATGACTTTGACCGATGCGTTTAATACCTTTATTCAGCAATCTATTAATGTTGAGGGATTGCCTTTTTTAGTTACGCAAAACAGTAAGGAAGCGCTTAGAGAACAGGCTATTGCTGTGCTTATGATGGATTTAAAGAGAGCCGAAGAACGTGCAGACAGAGAAGGTTGGATTAATGCAGAAGAACTTGAAAAGGAATTGGGGGTGTAGAATTGAAGCAAATAAAATACACGCCTGATGCAGCAGACAAGCTTCGCGCTATTAAAAAAGCTGTATCATTACAGTATGGCAGTAAAAAAGCGAAAGAAGTTGTAGGAAGCATTGTCAGTGCAATCCGCAGTCTTGTGGATTATGAAGAAAGCGGACCAACGGTAGAAGGAATGTTTGGGGTTGCTTGCGACTACCGATACATATTTGTATCGAGAAATTATGTGTTTTATAGGGTTGAAGATGATCTTATCAAAATTATAAATATCTATAACGAAAAAGAAGACTTTATGTGGCTTTTGTTTGGAGTAGATACAACACCTCAAGAAACACTCACTTATTGGAAAGAGTAACAAAGATAATCTGTTTTATTTCTAAAATATATAATCTGCCAATTCCGGCAAAAGAATCAAACGAAAAAATCTAAAATCTTAACAAAATATCTCCCGACTATTTCCCCCTCACATCTTGAATTTACCATACAATTTTGGTACACTTAAGGGTAAGAGTGACGCCCTTTAGAGGCTGTTTTCAAGCCCGGTAGAAGGGACGTGCCAAGATTAACGTAAAGGAGTAAGGCTATGAGTAAACAGGTTACATTTGATTATTCCAAGACAGGTTCTTTTATTTCTGCGGAAGAGATCGGCTACATGAAAAAGCTGACTCTGGATGCTAAGGATGTTTTGGTGTCCAAAAACGGCGCAGGCAATGACTTTTTAGGATGGATTGATCTTCCTGTGGACTATGACAAGGAGGAGTTTGCACGTATTAAGGAGGCCGCTAAGAAGATTCAGAGCGATTCTGAGGTGCTTCTGGTAATCGGTATTGGTGGTTCCTATCTTGGTGCAAGAGCAGCTATCGAGTTCTTGAGCCATAGCTTTTACAATCAGGTAGATAAGAGCATCCGCAAGGCACCGGAGATTTATTTCTGCGGTAATTCCATTAGCTCTACATACCTGAAGCATCTGATGGATGTGGTTGGCGACAGAGATTTCTCTATCAATATGATTTCCAAGTCCGGTACTACCACTGAGCCTGCAATCGCATTCCGTGTATTCAAGGCAAAGCTGGAGGAGAAGTACGGAAAGGAAGAGGCTGCTAAGAGAATTTATGCAACCACTGACAAGGCAAGAGGAAGCCTTAAGAATCTGGCCAATGAAGAGGGTTATGAGACCTTCGTGGTTCCTGATGATGTAGGTGGACGCTTCTCCGTTCTGACTGCTGTTGGTCTTCTGCCTATCGCTGTTAGCGGTGCAGATATCGATAAGCTGATGGAGGGTGCTGCAAGCGGTCGCAAGCGCGCCATCGAGAATGATTTTGAGAATAATGATGCTCTGCAGTATGCAGCGCTTCGTAATATTTTGCTTCGCAAGGGCAAGAGTGTGGAGATTCTGGCCAACTACGAGCCTGCACTGCACTATGTAAGTGAGTGGTGGAAGCAGCTCTACGGCGAGAGTGAGGGTAAGGATCAGAAGGGTATATTCCCTGCAAGCGTGGACCTTACCACCGATTTGCACTCCATGGGCCAGTTCATCCAGGACGGCGCAAGAATCATGTTTGAGACTGTACTGAATGTGGAGAATTCCCGTGAGGAGATTATTATCGGTGAAGGGCCTGTGGATCTGGATGGTTTGAACTATCTGGCAGGCCAGACCGTGGACTTTGTCAATAAGAGTGCCATGAACGGTACTATTCTGGCTCATACCGACGGTCAGGTGCCCAACTTTATCGTGAACATTCCTGAAGTAAACGAGTTCTACTTAGGTGAGTTGTTCTACTTCTTTGAGTTTGCATGTGGTGTCAGCGGATACCTGCTGGGCGTAAATCCTTTTGATCAACCCGGTGTAGAGAGCTACAAGAAGAACATGTTTGCACTTCTTGGCAAGCCCGGCTACGAGGCTCAGAGAGAAGAGTTGCTTAAGAGACTGTAAGCATACTTTGTACCATAACTATTTGGAAGCAAATCCCGATTAAGGGAAATGAACAGACCTGCGGAAAGCTTCTTTCGCAGGTCTGTCACTTTATAATTTTAGGAGCAATGAGGGGAGAAAATAATAATGTACGAATGTCCAAATTGTGCCGGGAACTTAAAGTTCGATATCAAGGCACAAATGTTGTTTTGCGAACACTGTGAGTCTTTTAGTAATCCTTACAGTGTGGAGAAGCAACAGGATGCTGAGGAAAGTCAGTATTTTGATGCAACGATTTATACCTGTCCACAGTGTGGCGGCAAGCTTTTGTGTGACGAAAACACTGCAGCTACATTCTGCTGTTACTGCGGTGGGTCTACTGTTTTGACCAGCCGTATCAGTAAAATGAAGCGGCCGGAGTATATTATTCCGTTTCAAAAGACCAAGGAAGATTGTAAAAGATCTTATGAGGAGATGGTAAAGGGCGCTTTTTTTGCCCCCAAGGAATTTAAGGATGCCAATGCATTGGACCGTTTTAGGGCCATCTATATGCCCTATTGGGTTTGTGATGCGGAAGCTGATGAAGATATTGAGTTTGAGGGTATCAGTTACACCCAGCGGGGAGATTACAGACAAACCCATCATGTGGGCTTTAGCACCCGCGTACAGTCTACTTTTGAAGGTATGACCTTTGATGCGTCCAAGGCGTTTCCGGACCAGCTGAGTAACATGATTGAACCTTTTTTCTTAAGTCAGAAAATGCCTTTTACCGCTTCCTATTTCAGTGGATTTTATGCGGACAGCAATGATGTGGATGCAAGGGATTACCGCTATCTGACGGAAAGCATTGCAGCGGACCAGTGTTGCGAGGACTTCCGTGCCATTTATCCCAATTATGTATTTGGTGAAAAATGGGGTTCCGTTTCTTTGAGGGATGCTTTGGATATCCATGAGGTCAAGGAGCATCTGACCATGTTTCCGGTGTGGTTTTTGTCCTACCGTAAAAAGGATAAAGTGGCGTATGGTGTCATGAATGGTCAGACCGGCAAGGTAGCCGTGGAGCTGCCCATCGATATTAAAAAATTTGTGGGAGTTGCTCTTTTGGTTTCGATTCCCATTATCTTGCTTTTAAACCTGCTTTTGGTTATTAAGCCCAATATTTTGCTGGGCATTATGATTATATTGACCTCCATCATGGGCTTGATGGTGCATGAGCGGACTTCTCAGGTGTTGGACAAAAACTTCTATGAAGATTTTCAGATGGTGGTGGAAGACAAAGACATTGAACGTCAAGCCAAGAAAAAGGTGAATAATTTTGTAGAAAACGGGCTGATTCCCAGAATATATGCTATTTTTACAGGTACGGTAGCTTATTGTTTTAACGCAGATGTGTTGAGTGCTTTTAGTCCGTCCCTGATACTTGCGATTATTGAGATTCCTTTTTTGATTTTTCTGATTTTTAAAATCAAAAAGAGCTATCGCTTGAAGGATGTTTCTTTTTACAACGAAGCCTCCTACAAAGAGCAGTGGCGCGGTAAGCTTATGTATATGACAAAGCCGTTAGCTATTATTCTTATGGCACTAATTGTGCTGTTTATCAATCCGGTAAGCGATATTATATATTATGGTGCTGTTTTGATTGGCATTGGCATGATGCTGTGGACCATGATTGACTTGATTCGGATTCAGAACAAGCTGATTATGCGTCCGCTGCCACAATTTAATACCAGAGGAGGGGATGAAGATGCGTACAAGATGTTGTAATCCGGTTAAGATGCTGCTTGTATTCCTGGCTTTGTTCATCTCTATGGGTATGACTTGTGAGGCGGAGGAAGTTTATCAGAATCCGGACACCAAATACAAGGTTGTGATTGAGGATGAGGAGGATCTGCTGACGGATGCTCAGGAAGCAAATGTGGCAGAGGCAATGCAGGAGATTACTGCATACGGAAATGTGGCTTTTTTGAGTGCTCATGAGGGTAGAAACAGCAAAGAGACGGCCAAGGCTGCCGAAGAGCATTATTTGGAATACTTTGGCAATACAGACGGCGTTATATTCATGATCGATATGCGGTCCCGCTATCTGTACATTTACTCCAACAAGGCGTTGTACAAGGTGATTAACAGAGGCTACGCGGAGACAATCACGGACAATGTGTATAAGGATGCATCTGCAGGTGCTTATGCTACCTGTGCCATTGAGGCATACGGCCAGATGTTATCCCTTTTGCAGGGGCAGCGTATCAGCCAGCCCATGAAGTATGTTTCTAATACCTTATTGGGTATTACCATTGGATTTTTGTTGACTTTCTTATGGGTACTTTTGTGGTACAAAAAACATATGCCCACCAAAGAAAACAAGCTGGAGATGGTCAAGAAGGATGTGAAGTTCATAGGAACCCAAGTGACCGGAGAAACTACAGAGGAAACTTATTATCCTCAGGGCAGACGCACAGAGAGTAGCGGTTTTGGCGGAGGCGGAAGCTCCGGCGGCTTCGGCGGAGGCGGCGGTGGCTTCGGCGGAGGCGGCAGTTCAGGCGGCGGTGGAGGCCATTCCTTCTAAATGCAGAGAGTGGTATCCATGCAGAGGGCAGTAGCCGGTAAGAATATATTTATGTAAAAGAGAGGTATGGTTATGAAAATTGTATTGTTGGAGCGAAACAGCGCCGGTACAGATGTGCCTGTAGATTGTTTTAGTGAACTGGGTGAGGTAACCATTTATCCCAATACTGTTACGGCACAGGAAGTGGCAGAGCGTGTGAAGGATGCAGATGTGATTGTCTGCAATAAGGCACCCATGCGGGAAGAATCTTTAAAAGACGCCCCTAACGTAAAGCTGATTTGTGAGCTGGCAACCGGGTTTGATAACTGTGATCTGCTTTACTGCAAGTCCAGAGGCATCCAGGTGAGAAATGTGGTAGATTATTCCACAAGCATGGTGGCACAGCATACACTTACTTTAGCCCTTGCTTTATCTCAAAAGCTCCCCCACTATGACCATTACGTGAAGTCCGGTGCCTACGGTGCCCAGGACAGATTCTCCAATTTTGACAAGCAGTTTTATGAGCTGGATGGCAAAACATGGGGTATTATCGGTATGGGGAATATCGGCAAGCGTGTAGCAAAGATCGCCACGGCTTTTGGCTGTAAGGTGATTTTCCATTCTGTGACAGGTAAGAGTACTTGCACGGATTATCCTCAGGTGGATAAGGATACTTTGCTACGAGAGAGCGATTTTCTTTCCCTGCACTGTCCGTTAAGCGATTTGACCCGCAATTTTATTGATAGGGAAGCGCTTCAGAAGATGAAGAAATCCGCTATTTTGATTAATGTGGCAAGAGGCCCTGTGGTAAACAATACAGATTTGTATGAGGCATTGATGGCAGATGAAATTCAGGCAGCAGGACTGGATGTCATCGAGAAGGAGCCTATTACGCCGGATAACCCTCTTGGCAAGATAACCGACAGCAATAAACTGATCATCACGCCCCACTTGGCCTGGGCCAGCGTGGAGTCCCGTACCCGCTGCGTACAGGGTGTATATGAGAACATTCGCACCTTTATGCAGGGTATTGACCGGAATGTGGTGAATCCTTGACAAATCTTTTATTTCATTGTAAGGTAGTTATATTTCCGGGCCGTTTACTATGCGGTACGGGTAGAAAAGAGGATTCATGATGGTAGACAAGATCAAAGAGCTTTGGACAAAATATGAAGAGATTATTGTGTATTTGATTGTGGGCGGTATGACCACAGTGGTTTCCTGGTTTTGCATGTTCTTCGTGAACATTGTAATATTCGGCAATCCCTTGTATCCCACAGATGCACAGAATTTAATCTTAAGTGTGGTGAACTGGACCGCCGGTGTGGCATTTGCGTACCCCACGAACCGTAAGTTTGTATTCAAGAGTAAGGACCCCAATATTCTTGGAGAAGCCGGTAAATTCGTGGCGTCCCGTATCTCTACATTGATTCTGGATATTGTTATCCGTCAGCTATTCGGCTGGTTGGGCGTGAACGTATACGTGACCACCATCGTATCTGCTGTGCTGGTTATTATCGGTAACTATATCTTTAGTAAGCTTCTGGTATTCAAGAAAAAGAAGTAAAAGCAATATACAAGGGGGATGGTCCAAGACCTTCCCCCTATTTTTACCATTTTATATCGGCTTTCAAAAAGGTGACATCATCACCGGTTCTTTTATATCTGCGAAGGCCTCGTTTTTCATATTTGTACTGTGGATAGGTCTCCGGTACAATCTTAAATTTCACAAAAGGATAGTCCTTAAACATTTCCATCAGATTATTTTGAACAGAATAGGCAATTAACATGGCTGCAAGCGTCTTGGTCATGGGTTTGGTCTCGCTGCACTGTACGCTGCCCAGACAAGACGTGGTATTGCTGCTATCAGCTGTTTGGGCAGAGAATGCCTTACGCATTTTTCTTGTAATCACATGGCAGTCTGAATCCTGTACCAAATACCCTTTTAGGTGACCGCAGGAATGATTCTCATAGTTTTGACAAATAATATCTGCCAGATATTTAGTTGTAGCTAAGATGTCCAAATCCAATGCTTTTGCAATCATACTATCCCTCATAATTAGTCTAACATCTAGTTATCTTTAATATACTACAAATATTTCTTGATTTGCGTCCATTTTAGAAACTTAAAAATAATTATCTTATATAAACTATAAGCATGAGTAAAAATGAGAAAATCAATCAGGGGAAAAATCCCCTCGTAGGAAAAAACATAGAGCGTCTTAGAAAAGAGCACCGTCTAAGAAATATTGATGTCGTTACGAGGCTTCAGTTGGCAGGCGTGGAAGTAGGTACCAGTACCCTTAGTAAAATCGAGAGAGGGTATAGCAATCCCACAGTCAGCATGCTGATTGCTTTGACAGAAATATTTCAATGTGATTTTAATGCTTTTTTTCAAGAATTGCAAGAGTAAATTGCCCGCTACTTAAAATTTTAAGCAGCGGGCTTTATTGTTCTATATATGAGCCACCATGTCCTCAACCAACTTAGCGGAGTGTTCTGCAGCAGCTTTTTCAAACAAAGGATAATCCATCTCGGCGCTGCCGTCGGCTTTGTCGGAAATAGCACGGATAATTACAAAGGGCAGACCGTTTAAGTAAGCTCCGTGTGCAATGGATGCGCCCTCCATCTCGGCACAGTCGCCGTGGAAGGTGTTAATCAGCTTGTCCTTCACATCATTGTCAGAGATAAACTGGTCTCCGCTGACTACGCGGCCAAACATGGAGTGGATGTCACCGCAGACTCTCTCGCAGGAAGCCTTTGCAAGCTCCATCATGCGCTCATCGGCAGGGAACTCCAAACGACCCATCTGGGGCACTTCTCCCAGCTGATAACCAAATACTCTTACATCCATATCATGATGCAGTGCATCCTTGGAAATCAGGATGTCGCCGATGTCCAGCTTGGCGTTCAAGGAGCCCGCTACACCGGTGTTAATGATATGTGTTGCCTGAAATACATCTGCCATAATCTGCACGCAAAGAGCAGCATTCACCTTGCCGATACCGCAGCGCACCACTACCACGGAAGCACCGTTTAAGGTACCCTCGTGAAATTCCATGCCTGCGCGCTTGGTAATGGTTACGCCTGTTAATTTGGACTTCAGGGTATCTACCTCTAAATCCATTGCACCAATAATTCCGATTTTACTCATAATATCCATTCTCCGTTTCTTGTCTATTTGCCGGTGGCTTCATTGGGGTAATTCAGTCTGTCGGGACCGATACCGTAGAGCACCTGATCTAAGTATTTCTTGGCCAGATATTTCGCCATATTCAAATTCATATCCAGATAATTGCCGCAGTCTACAGGAGAGGCGCCGGGCACTTCGCCCTCAAAATCCCGGATAAATTCATACATATCCACCATCAAAGGCACGATATCCGCAGAGCTTAAATCGCCGGCCAGCAGCAGATAAAAGCCGGTGCGGCAGCCCATGGGACCAAAGTAGATGGTCTTTTCTCCGTAAACGGGGTGGTTGCGTAAAAAAGTAGCGGCCAAATGCTCCATAGTATGAATCTCGGCGGTATTCATTACCGGCTCCTCGTTGGGGCTGGTCATACGCAGGTCAAAGGTTGTGATTACCTCAGAACCTACCGTGTCCTTGCGGGACACATACACACCGGGCTGAAGCTTGATATGATCAATGGTAAAACTAGCGATTTTCTCCATGGGAACCTCCTGAATTTCAAAACTATAAATAGTGTAGCATTTCTTGCGGTTTGAGACAAGGGATAAATAAAACAAGCCTACCGTTTGTGCATTACTGCACTGCGGTAGGCTTGTATATTTTGTATTAGATTCCGGCTTCCTTCTGCAACCATTCCAGAACTTCTTCTACTGTGGCAAAATGACCTTCCAGAATGCCTGTCTGGGAACGTTCAGTATTCTTCTTGGCCTGTACCTTCAGCATAATAGAAGAACCTTCCGCAAAGCCGATTGCCTTACAGCCGGCATCTACGAATTTCTGTGTCATAACAACTAATTCGCCGCCTTCGGCAGGAGTTACGGGACTCATTTTAGAGCAGTCGGCAATGTATGCCCATCCGCTGGACTTCCATGCAGCTGCCTCTGCCAATACAGTATTGGTAAGCCATTTAATCTCGTCAATATTGGTTTTTCCTGTACCTGCGGAAAGAACAACTTTTCTTCCTGCAATTCTTTCAACTGATTGTGCTCCATTTTTTTTAGCCATAACTCAACTCTCCTTTTGTATTTTTTGAAATTGTGATGCAACACATTCGAGTAGATGCATAAAATTCACAAAACAACTAAATAGACAGACAATTTATTGATTCTATTTTATCTTATCATGAGAGGTATGTCAATCAATAAAGCACATTATCATTAATCTTCCCAGAAATTCTTAACAGGGCCAACATACCGGCTCTTATCAAAAGCAAGAATTAAGTGGAAGATGGGGTTTAAAAAGATATAGCCAACGGTGAAACCGATGTCTTTGCCAAAGCTTACACATGTCTTATAGCACATGTAAACTGCAGCAAGTCCGCCAATCATAGGGATATAGGGCAGGAACATGAAAGCTCCGTGTCCCATGGTAAACTCTGCCATAATCCAGGAATTGTAGAAGGGAATCAGAGCCTTCCATCCTTCGTAACCGGCTTTTTTGAAAATAAACCAATTACCGATGCAGGTAATAATCAAAAAGATACCGATAAAGCAAAAGTAGGCAGCATAAACTCCCAAGATCATAATTAAAGCAGCACTGTCTGATGAACTCATTTTGTTCTCCTCCTCATTTGAAATATTTGTTGAGTCAAGTTTACCATATAGGAGTTTCCATGTCAAAATTATAATCTGTTTGCAGTTCTTCTGCAAAATCTAACCCATCCTGGCGCTGTTTGTAGGCGTCTTTTTGCTGTTGTTGCAGTTGTTCCTTGAGGTTTTGTTCTGCTTCATCCTCCTCGGGAGTGGAGGTTTCTTCTTCCTCTTTTGTGTCGCCATCCGCATCGGGGGATTGGTTTTCCAGTTCCTTGATTAATTCGTCAATTTCTGTTTTTAACTTTTCGCTGGTGGCATTGTGACCGTCACCCGTATCAGTGGCGCAGCCTTTTTCTGTAAGCACATCGCGGGCCTGTTTCAGGGTCTGTATGGACCTGTCAACCTGATCCGGCAGGTTGTAGTCGCTTCCCAGATTGTAAATCATGGAAAGGGCAAGGTTGATTCGTATGTCACATTCCTGTTTGCCGGGGGGATTGGCCTTTAAAGCCTTTTCGTAGTCTTCTATGGCACTTGTATAGTCTCCGGCACGGTAGTGCTTATTGCCGGCGTTGTAGAGAAAGATGTATCGGCAAAACAGTACACAGCAGAGAATAATTGCCAGCAGGTATAAACCTGCAATTATTTTTCGTTTCATTTTGTTTACCCTTTAAGTTTTGTTTTGTAATAAATAAAGTCAAAGGCCAGTAAGAGAATCAGGGCCGGCAGCAGATAAAAATAGGTATCTGCGTATCCTTCAGTAACATTCAGCTCCTCCGCTGAAGCGTTTGCCTGTATTTCACGGCTAATGCTATTAAGGGTTTTATCTATTTGGGCGGTGGAGGTCATATGCACATAGCTTACACCCATGTCAGAGGCTATTTTTTTCAGATTGCTCTCATCGATTTTGGAGATGGCGGTCTGACGGTCATAATTCTCGTCATAATAGTAAATTTCTTCCGGTTCATCTTCGTCGCCGGTAAAGGCAGGAGCTTTCATCGAGCCGCCTTTTTCTGTACCATAGCCCAGTACTGCGCCGGTATCAATTAACTTATCCAATTTGGGAAAGGATTTCAGGTCTTCTTCCTGTGTAATTTCTCCGTCGCTTATGAAAAACACAACCTGATACCCATGAGAGTCTTCCTCCAATTGTTTCTCCAGATATTCCAGCACAGCATTCATGGAAGTACCTTTGGCATGGAGAGAAGACTGTCCCTGCAGGGATTCCACAGCCTGCTTGGCATTGGTGGCATCAATGGTATAGGGAATCATGTTTTTTACCTGATTGCCGAAGGAAACCACACGAAATGACGCGCCGGGCAACTGCTCCATAATGTAGGCACAATCTCTGTGGACAGCATCTATTCTGCGGGTATTGCCCTCGTAATCTTCCGCCAGCATACTGATGGTATTATCCACTACAAACAGAACTTTTGCGTCATTTTGCAGAGTGGTCATTTCTCCATTGGGAACCATGATTCTTAAATTAATGGCAAACAGAAGGATTACTACCAGAATTTGCCTTATGTAGTTAAAAATCCCTTTGCGCTTAAACAATAAGAGAATCACACAGATGATTCCCATAAGCCAGACGGGAATAATGGGATTTAGTATCATAGTTTCACCTTTCTGCCGAATACAAAATAAATCGTGACGAAGATAAGCAGGCAGATAAACAAAGCCTGTGGTTTATCTGTGACAATGGTTTTGATATCTTCCATGGCGGAGCTGTCTGTAAGCTTTATATCTTCCGTCAGTTGTTTAAATACGTGTTTGGAACCGGCTTCGTAATATTTGCCGCCGGTACTGAGCATGGCGGCTTCGAAGCTTTCTTGATTGGTAATGTCTTCTGTGGTTACGGCGAATACCTTTACATCGTTTTTCTTGCAAAGTGCTGCTGCATCTTCTACCGTTACCAGAGGGGTACCGTTCAATTCATTGTCCGTGGTAAAAATAATCAGGCGGCTGCGATCCTTATTTTCCTTCAAATCGGGAAAGCAGTACAGGCAGGAGGCCAAGCCGTCTCCAATCAGGGAGCTTCCGTAGTCCGAAAGGGTGCCCTCATATTTGTAGGTATATATTTCGTAGGAGTCCCAATCTCCGGTTATGTATTCGTCATTGATACTAAAAGAAAAAGAGTCTTTTAGCTTGCCGATGGTTTCCTGCACGTATTGGTAATCTGTGGTCAAAGGTACCAGCAGCACGGATTGGCCGTTAAATATGGTGATACCAAACCGCTCGCCGTTTAAATCCTTTACCACTTCCTGCAATTCATCACAAATCTGCAGATTTAGTTCATCCACAGACCCGGAGATATCCATGCAGATAAAAATATCCCGGTTGTGGAGCTCGGGGTGAATCTGGTCAACCTCGGCGGGACGGGCCAGCATGATGATGGCAATTACCAGAGCAATCCACAGGCCGCCCAGTGCCAACAGGCGAAAGCATTTATATTGTCTAATCAAATGTTTATATAGGGGAGTTTCTTCCAAAAAGCTTGTATTTGCCACCTTTTGGCCATCTTTGTACACATCCTTTTTCTTGAATCCGAGAAAAAGCAGGACAATTGCCAGGGGTACTCCCAAGTATATTGCAAGAGGAAATACTAATTCCATTCTCCAACTACCTTTCTTGCTTTGTTAATCAGTTCGTAAATATTGCTGTTATTTTCGGCAGCAAACTCCGGCACATAGCACTGGGCAATCAGCTCGTAGAGCCGGGGCAGGTTGGCAGCCTTAATCTCAGTCAGCGTGTAATTTTGCACCTTAATACCGGTGGCTTCATACACAAAGCCGCGGACGGTCTTGCTCAGTGCCTGAAAGGCCTGTCGGTCATCCAGCTTATTGTCTGCACGCTTGGCGTGAATATCTGCCAAAAGAGCGTCGTATTTGCTTTTTAAAAGAGCCAGATTGGTGGGTGCGATGGGTTTGGGCCGGGGAATGTTCTGTGTAGGTTTTGCCTTTTTCTTGGGCCAAAACAGGATTAGTGCGGCTCCCAACAGGCCTATCACAACCAGCAGTATCACCGGCCAATAGGAAAAAAAGTCTTGTAACTCAACGGTTATTTGCATATTTATGCCTCTCTAATAATTCCAGAATTTTATCGGTCATTTCTTCTTCGCTGTCAATGCGGGTATTTACGATACGGTGACGAATCAGCTTTTTTTGGTTATCTTCTGTAATCTGTCTATGTAAGTTCTGTTCAAGCTGTGCCAGCTTTTTGTTGCCCGTGATAAAGTCGGCTATGTAATGTTTGGTACTTACATCAAAGGAGGGATGGCCGGTTATCATGGCATCGCCAACGGTAATGGTCAGCACGTCGTGGCAGCCGCTTAATTTCTTCAGGGTATTTTCATCCAGGTTGTGAATCCCCTTCGCATCGCTGATGATGAATACAATCATTTTGCGAGGAATGTTGCGGAGAATGTAGTTCAAGCTCTTTAACAAGTCCCCGTCATAGCCGGTAAAATCTTCTTTGTCGTATTCGGTAAGGATGCGCTCCACGTTAGAAAGACCTGCCCGCAGGGGATGGAACTGAATCATGCCGCCTCGGTTGTAGATAGCGCCCACGCTGTCGCCGTTTTGGGAGGTAAGGTAGGCTACAGTACCGCACACATTCAAAGCCAGCTCTTTTTTCAGTTCACCGGCGCCTGTATGGGCCAGAAAGCGGTTTCCGGTGTCCATAACAATCATGATATTGTGCCGTTTTTCGGCAATATAACGCTTTACCAGAAGGTTTTTGCTTCTGGCGGAGGCTTTCCAGTCGATATCTCTTACATTGTCGCCGGGAATATATTCACGGAGATTTTCAAAATCCAAACCGTTTCCGGTATAGATGGATTTGTACGAGCCGTCAAAGATGTTGCTGGTCTTTTTCCTGGCAAATACATTGACCCGGGCTTGTATTTTGGTAATGTATTTCATCATGGTGTCTGTATTACTCCTATAATGGCGTTGATTACTTTTTCTACCGCAATATTGTCTGCAACTGCTGCATAGTTTAGGGCAACTCTGTGTCTTAAAACACTGTAAATCATGCGTTTTACATCCTCAGGGATCACAAAATCTCTGCCGCACATCAGGGCGATGGCCTTGGAGACCTCCATCAGTGCAATGGCGCCACGGGTGCTGGCACCCAAGGTCACGTACTGTGCAAGCTCGGGACCAATGTAGGCAGCCGGGTTACGTGTGGCATCGATAATCTGGATAATATAGCGCTTGATGGCATCATCCAGATAGACCTGTTTGGTTAATTTCTGTAAAAACAGTACATCCTCAAGATCTGCTACGGCTCTATGATTGGAGAATACATCCTTCTCTATGCGGTTTAGAATCTCAAATTCTTCGTCCTTGTTGGGATAGAACAGCTTTTCTTTGATGATAAAGCGGTCCAGCTGGGCCTCGGCCAGAAGATAGGTGCCTTCCTGCTCGATGGGGTTCTGGGTAGCGATTACGGTAAATACTTCGGGCATCTTGTATTCTTTGCCGCCGATGGTGGTCTGATGCTCCTGCATTACCTCCAGCATGGCACTCTGGGTCTTGGCGCTGGAGCGGTTGATTTCGTCCAGCAGTACAAAATTGGCATAAACCGGGCCAAGCTTGGTCTCAAAGCTGTTGGTAGCGTAGTTGAAGATCTGGCTGCCGATGATATCGCTGGGCAGAAGGTCCGGTGTACACTGGATGCGGGAGAAGCTTCCGTTTACCGCTTCTGTAATGGTCTTGGCAGCAGTGGTCTTAGCCAATCCGGGTACAGACTCCAATAGGATGTGCCCGTTGCACATCAGCGTCACCAGCAGGGAGGTGCTCAGCTGGAACTGTCCAACCATCTTTCCGTGATAATAGCTATTGATATTCTGCAGGATAACCTTGCTTCGGTCCATGTCTTCTTTGCTGATTCGGGTGTAATTTTCCATGATACGACTCCTTGTTGTGTATTTGTTTTCAATTATAACACTAAATGGGGGAATGAAAAGTTGCAAGAAAGAAATATTTTTATTTCAATTGCGGTAGGTGTGGTTTTCGATTTGTGTAAGAGAGGAGTTATTTTTGTGTATCCTTTTCCTTCGCAAGATTTTCCTTGCGGATATAGTACTCCAGGAAGCGGATTACATACTCCGGCGTATGGCGGTTGTCGCGCTCCTACTCGGTGACAGTATATATATACTCCTTTTCAAGAACACGATGTGTATTTATTGTAACGCAAAAAACAGGTGGGACAAGCCATGTCATTTAGTTAAGATTTCAAAAAACTGGGGGCTGTGTCGTTCAAGAATAAGGGGAGCGCCAGCAAAGCATGCATTCTCTTTTCCCGACACGGGTCTATACAGAAAAACTGAGCTGTAAGACCCGAAATCATTCTGAATCAAGAAAGAATAATGCGCAAACCGGCCTCTTACGGGTCTATGCACAAAAACCCACACTTAAGACCCGCTAAATAATAATTTTCCGGGTCTCACCAGCCATTTTTTCTGCATAGACCCGGACACTGCCAAATAATACTAAAAACAAGCAGATTTTCTGTGAATTTGGGTCTCACAGAGCAAAAATTATACATAGACCCAAAGTCTTCCTAGTATGTTATGGAACCAAGGTACACCATACAATTGACCTTCGTTGAATTGCCATCGCTCGCTAAAGCGCTCGCTCAATTACTGATTTCACTAAAAGTTAAGGAGCAAATCCGAAGATTTACCCCTTAACTTAATTGTTTTAAACTTAACTAAATAACAATAGGGACAAGCCCACCTGTTTAGATAGTTTAGTTAAAGTTTGTTTATTTAAAATTTCTTTTGAGCAATCCTTCCAGCGCCTTGCCGTGTCTTGCTTCGTCGCGAGCCATCTCGTGAACGGTGTCATGGATAGCGTCAAGGTTTAGCTGCTTGGCTCTTGCAGCCAGGTCGGTTTTGCCTGCAGTGGCACCATGTTCTGCAGCCACGCGCATTTCCAGATTTTTGCGGGTTGAGTCTGTAATAACATCTCCCAGAAGTTCTGCAAATTTGGCAGCGTGTTCTGCTTCTTCCCAGGCGGCTTTTTCAAAGTATCTGCCGATTTCGGGGTAACCTTCTCTGTGGGCCACTCTTGCCATGGCCAGATACATACCTACTTCGCAACATTCTGCTTCAAAATTGGCGCGAAGGTCACGGATAATATCCTCGGGAACGTCTTTGGCTACACCTACCACATGCTCTGCAGCCCAGGTTCTCTCGCCGGTGTTTTCATTGAGCACAAAGGCGGTCTTGTCATGCTTGCACAGAGGACAGATATAGTCATCCGGTACTTCATCACCTTCATAGGTATAGCCACAGATGGAGCAGGTCCAAGTGCGCTTTTCGCTGCTGGCAGCGGGCTTGGGCTTGATGTCGCTCTGGTAATATGCGTAGGTGCAGGAGGGTGCATCGGACAGGGTTTGTCCATCTGTCAGCTCTCCGATGAACAGGGTATGGCTGCCCAAGTCAATCTGGTCGGTTACCTTAGCGGAAAGATACATATTGGATGTCTTGGTCAGATACAAAAGTCCGTTCTCACTGCGGGCGGTATCTTTAAAATCGGCAAATTTGTCCATATCTCGTCCGGACTGCATGCCGAAGTGCTTGAATAGATCAAAGGAGGCAGCAGTGGTGATGGAAGAGATGTTGAAAATGCCGGTGTTTTTAATCATGTCGTGAGTCTTGTTGGTTTGGATTACGGAAATTGCGATTCGGGTAGGGTTGTTGGCTACCTGAATTGCGGTATTGATAATACAGCCGTTGTCGGTGTTATTCTCACGGGCGGTAAGTAGAAATAGGCCGTAGGTGAGTTTGTAGAGTGATTTGTTGTCCATAATATATCCTTTCTGGCATGCTACGCATTTCCTCGCTGGACGGCTGGCGCCGTATACGTTAAAAATAGAAAATGGCTGGAAGTGCACAAGTGCCCTCCAGGCCATTTCTATTTTCAACGTGCATGGCTTGTAGCAAAAGCAACTTCGTTGCTTTAACCAAAGTATCTCTGCAGTAATCCCTCAAATGCCTTACCGTGTCTAGCCTCATCTCTAGCCATTTCATGTACGGTGTCATGGATAGCGTCGAGGTTCAGCTCTTTTGCTCTCTTGGCAAGGTCGAACTTACCTGCAGTAGCGCCGTTCTCAGCGTCAACTCTCATCTCAAGGTTCTTCTTGGTGGAGTCGGTCAATACTTCGCCCAGAAGCTCTGCGAACTTAGCAGCGTGCTCTGCCTCTTCCCAAGCAGCTTTCTCCCAGTACAGGCCGATCTCAGGATAGCCTTCTCTGTGAGCAACTCTTGCCATTGCAAGATACATACCAACCTCAGAGCACTCGCCCTCAAAGTTAGCGCGAAGATCCATAATGATATCCTCGGGAGCGCCCTTTGCAACGCCTACTACATGCTCAGCAGCCCAAGTCTTCTCGCCTGCCTGAACGGTGAACTTCTCGGGACCTACACCACAAATAGGGCACTTCTCGGGTGCGGAATCTCCCTCGTGAACATAACCACATACCTGACATACATACTTCATAATTTTTCCTCCATTCGTTTTAAATTGTTTGATTTGTTTCAAATTTTTATGATTCTTGTGTATTTCTTATGCAGGACGGGCAACTTCCATAAAAGTAAGTTACATGTCCGGCAATCTTGCCGTCAAATCCGGCGCCGGCAACTTCTTGGATATGGTTGATACTGTCCATTTCCAAATCAATGACGCTGCCGCAATCGGAACAGACGAAGTGATAATGGGGGGAGGTGTCAGCATCAAAGTGATCCACACCATCGCCCACCCGGAGTCGTTGGATTTCTCCTAAGTCGCTCAGAAGTGTTAAGTTGCGATACACGGTTCCGAGACTGATGTTGGGATATTCCTTCCGCACGTTCATATAAACGGTATCTGCGGTGGGATGATCCTTACGACTCATTAGGAACGTCATAATCATGTCCCGTTGTTTACTGCGTTTGAGTGCCATCGCTCCCTCCTTTTCAAAAGTAGTAATGATTACTAATTTCATTATACATGAATTCGAAATATTGTCAACAGGTAAATTTAATTTTATAAATTTTTTAGGATATTATTTTAGGTTTTTTATACATTGCCGAAAAGAGTGTGCTATAATTTGGAACAAAGGAGATGCTATATGAAGCTAAAGACACGTTTAAGGATTACCTTTGCCAGTATCATCCTGATTCCGCTTATTATGTCTGTTTTGGCTTTTACGCTGATTGCTATCTATATTATGGGAGCCAAGCAGGGGCTTGCTTTCACAGAGCTTGATTATGCTACCATGACAGACAATATGCATGAGGTGGTCAATGCCACGGATGAAGCCTATTTTATTTTGCAGGAGCAGGCGCGGACCAATCCGATTAAATTAGAAGATAAACGCTATTTAAAAAAGGTAAACGATGAAGTATCCAGAAAATCAACCTATCTAATTGTTCGTAAAAACGATGCAATTTACTATTCAGGCAGTCCGGTGGCCGCCAGAAAAATTTTTGACAGATTGCCGGTGTATGGAGAGAAACCTCTGGCAGATGAGGCGGGCTATTACTACAATGACTTGGAGCAGTATGTAAAACAGATTGATTTCCGGTTTTCTGATGGCAGCAAAGGTAGCATATTTATTGTAACCAGAGCGAATGCGTTGATTTCCCGACAGCTTCTGTTAAATATGGTCGTGGCAATTATCTGTATTTTGGTGCTGACGGGTTCGATTCTTACCCATTGGATTCAAAAGAGTGTATTCAAGCCCATCAATGAGTTGAATGTAGCCATGCGTAAGATTAAGGAAGGGAATTTTGAGTATTCCTTACCCACAGATGTGAAGGGAGAGATTGGTGATCTTTACCGTAATTACGAGGACATGCGCCTGAGGCTCAAGGAGTCCGCTGAGGAAAAGCTACAGAACGAGGCCCGCAATAAGGAGCTGATCAGCAACATTACCCATGACTTGAAAACGCCTATTACAGCCATTAAGGGCTATGTGGAAGGTATTATGGATGGTGTGGCTGATACGCCGGAGAAAGTCGATAAGTATATCAAGACGGTGTACAACAAGGCCAATGATATGGATAGGCTGATTACAGAGTTGTCTATTTATTCCAACGTGGACAATAACCGGATTCCTTACAATTTCCATCGGATTAATGTGGTAGATTATTTCGAGGACTGTGTGGAAGAGGTAGGATTGGACCTGGATTCCATGAATATCCGGTTGAATTATTCTAATATGATAGATCCTGATGTGGTGGTTATTGCTGACCCGGAGCAGATGAAGAAGGTTATTAACAATATTATCAGTAACAGTGTCAAATATATGGATAAAGCGCAGGGAGAGATTGATATCCGGGTACTGGATGCGGTGGATTCCATCCGGGTGGAAATTGAAGACAACGGAAAGGGCATTGCACAGAAGGATTTGCCGAATATTTTCGACCGGTTTTATCGTACAGATGCTTCCCGCAATTCTGCCCAGGGTGGTAGCGGTATCGGACTTTCTATTGTAAAGAAAATTATTGAGGATCATGGCGGTTATATCTGGGCTACCAGCCATGAAGGTGAGGGAACATGTATGCACTTCGTGCTGCGTAAGTATATTGAGCTGCAGCAGGAGAGCTGAAAGGAGACAATATGAGCAAGATTTTGATTATTGAGGATGAAGTTGCAATTGCGGATTTGGAGAAGGATTACCTGGAGCTTAGTGATTTTCAGGTAGATATCTGCAATTCCGGTGATGAGGGTCTTAAGGCGGCGTTAAAGGGAGACTATGATTTGATTGTACTGGACCTGATGTTACCCGGTATGGATGGTTTTGAAGTGTGCAGAAATATCCGTGAGGAAAAAAATATCCCTATTTTGATGGTTTCTGCCAAAAAGGATGATATCGATAAAATCAGAGGCTTAGGTCTGGGGGCGGACGATTATATGACCAAGCCTTTCAGTCCCAGCGAGCTGGTGGCAAGAGTGAAGGCCCATCTGGCCCGTTATGAGCGTCTGGTGGGTGTGAACAACAAGCCCCAGAATGATATCGTAGAGATTCGCGGCATCCGCATCGATAAGACGGCCCGCAGAGTCTATGTGGATGGTGAGGAGCGTGCATTTACCACCAAGGAGTTTGATCTTTTGACTTTCCTGGCGGAGAATCCCAACCATGTATTTACCAAGGAGGAGCTGTTTAGGGAAATCTGGGATATGGAGTCCATCGGCGACATTGCTACCGTAACGGTTCATATCAAGAAGATCCGTGAGAAGGTGGAGAAGGACACTGCCAAGCCCGAGTATATTGAGACGATTTGGGGCGTAGGATATCGGTTTAAAGTGTAAGGATATGTTCTAGGGAAAATTTGATAAAAAACTACGAATAGCAGGGAAACAGATTCCTTGCTATTCTTGCTAAAGAGGGATATAATAGATAGAGTATACATTGTATACACAAATACATTCATAGGGAGGAATAGAAATATGGGTTTTTTGACAGGTAAAACAGCAATTATTACAGGCGCAGGACGTGCAGTGCTCAGTGATGGCAGATGTGGCTCCATCGGTTATGGTATTGCTACTGCGTATGCTAAAGAGGGCGCAAATCTGGTAATTACCGGACGTAATGTAAAGAAGCTTGAGGATGCCAAGGAAGAGCTGGAGAGACTTTACGGCATTAAGGTACTGATTGTTCAGGCAGATGTGAATGCAGGCGCTGACAATGAGACCGTAGTTAATAATGTGGTAAAGCAGGCTATGGATACTTTCGGCAGAATCGATGTGTTGATTAACAATGCACAGGCTTCTGCATCCGGCGTGACCCTGGCAGACCATACTACCGAGCAGTTCGATTTGGCAATGTATTCCGGACTTTATGCAGCATTTTACTATATGAAGGCTTGCTATCCTTATCTGAAGGAGACGAAAGGTAGCGTTGTAAACTTTGCTTCCGGCGCAGGTCTTTTTGGCAACTTTGGTCAGTGCGCATACGCAGCTGCCAAGGAGGGTATCAGAGGTCTGACTCGTGTGGCTGCTACTGAGTGGGCAAAGGATGGCATCAATGTAAATATCGTTTGTCCTCTGGCTTGGACCGCTCAGCTTGAGCAGTTCCAGAACGCATATCCTGACGCATTTGAGAAGAATGTTCACACTCCTCCTGCAGGTCACTTTGGAGATGCAGAGTTGGAAATCGGCCGCGTTTGTGTACAGCTGGCAAATCCTGACTTTAAGTACATGACCGGTGAGACCCTGACACTTGAGGGTGGATTGGGACAGCGTCCTTAATTATTGATAAGTAGTGTAAAAAGTGCCTCTGCAGGTTTTGTCCCGCAGAGGCATTTTCAAGTGTTGTTTTTTATTTGCTTCTAAAATACTCCCGAATCCATTTTCCGGACTCGTTCATATCCTCCTGGGTCCAATCGCAAGTTTTGGTGCAGGAAGCCTTAAATACGCTACTGGATTCATCCTTGTTGGCAAGGTTCCAGCAGAAGAAGCTTACATTGTGTCTCTCTATCACATCCATCCAGCTCTTGGCGGAGTCAAAATCATTGGCGCCATTACCGGATGCATCACACATACCGAATTCGCTGACGATAACGGGCAAGCCGTTCTGGATGCAGCTGTCCATGCGGTTCCACAGTACATCCTTGTGGGTGCCTGCGTAGAAGTGCAGCGCGTAAAGAATATTTTCCTCATCCAAGGGATCTGCCTTAGCCTTGTCAATGTCCTGGCTCCAGGTGGGAGTACCCACGATGATGACCGCATCGGGATCATTGGCACGGATGACAGGGATAATTTCCTCTGCGTAGGCCTTTACACTTTCCCAGGTAGCATAGCCGTTGGGCTCATTACAAATCTCGTAGATTACGTTGGTATTGTCTGCATAGGTCTCGGACATTTCCTTGAAGAAAGCCTTGGACTGCTCCTTGTATACATTGGGGTCCTGATCCTGCAAAATATGCCAGTCGATGATGCAGTACATGCCAAGCTCGGTTGCAGCATCTACACCGGTGCGAACCAGAGACTTTAAGTAATCCTGATCACCGCCGGTACAGTAGCCGTTGTATTCAGCAGTGTACATTGCCAGACGTACGCAGTTGGTATTCCAGTCATCCCGAAGAGTCTTGAAGGAATCGTAGCTTACAAACTGAGGGAACCATGCAATGCCGTGGGTGGACATGCCATAAAGCTGAATGGGGTCGCCGTTTTGGTCTACCAGCTGAGTGCCATCCACGCGAAGTGCGCCGTGCTCTGCGGCAAATCCGCCACCGATGGGAGCAGACTGGCTTATGTCTGCAGGTGCGGAGCTTGAAGCTACCTGATTGTCAGTGTTTGCACTTGCCTGAGTACTTTCCTGTGCCTCCTGTGACTGGGAAGCCTCCACAGATTCTGTACTTGCCTGTGCATTCTGGGTATCGGCTGTATTGTTGGCATTGCCCTGCTCTGCCATGATGGATTCTGCTACGGACTCTGCAACAGATTCTGCGATGGATTCCATTGCTGCGATATCTTGTTCACTCATATTGCTACCTCCTCCGCAAGCGGTTAATAAGCTTGCACACATTAAAATTGATACAATTACTTTACGGTACTTCAACGAAATTGCCTCCTTCGTAGAATTGATAAAAATTTGACGTTATAAACACAGTATAGATGCAAAGTCCAAGAATTGCAAGGAACTTTGTGATATGGTATGATATCTTCGTAAAACAGACAAGGGAGAAAACCTGCATGTTACCTGAACAGTTTACAAATAGAATGAAAGAAATGCTGGGAGATGAGTATGAAGCGTTTGTCCAAAGCTTTGAGCAGGACAAGTATCAGGCGCTTCGCGTAAATCCCCTTAAAAAATGTATAAAGTCTGCGGATACGGAAGCCCAAGATAATGCGGGATTGGAGGCTTTTCACTTAAGTCCCGTGTCCTGGGAGGTAAGTGGATTTTATTATACCAAGGAGGATCAGCCGGGCAAGCATGCCCTTCATGAGGCCGGAGTGTATTATATTCAGGAGCCCAGTGCTATGGCCGTGGTGCCCCTTCTTAAGGCAAAGCCGGGAGACAAGGTTTTGGATTTGTGTGCGGCTCCGGGAGGCAAGAGCACCCAGATTGCAGGATATTTGCAGGGGAAGGGTTTGCTTGTATGTAATGAAATTCATCCTGCCAGGGCGAAGATTCTCTCAGAAAATATTGAGCGCATGGGTGTGAAAAATGCCTGTGTGACCAACGAGACACCTGCCCGTCTTGCGGACAAGTTTCCGGGATATTTTGACAAAATCTTAGTGGATGCGCCCTGTTCCGGAGAAGGAATGTTTCGTAAAAACCAGGTGGCATGTGAGGAATGGAGCCCGGAGAATGTGGAGCTTTGCGCCACCAGACAGGATGAAATCTTAGACTGCGCAGCGAGAATGCTTCGTCCGGGAGGAAGACTGGTGTATTCTACCTGTACCTTTGCGCCGTCAGAAAACGAGGGCAGCATTTTCAGATTCCTGGAAAGACATTCGGAATTTACGGTGCTTCCCATTGATAAGGACGCTATGGGTCTGCCTGCCGGGGTATGTGACGGAAGGCCTAAGTGGGCTGCCTGGGATGGAGCTTCCGGGGAGCCTTTGCAAGCAGAACAGGAAGGGTTGCAGGGAACTTTAAGACTCTGGCCCCATGTGGTAAAGGGTGAAGGCCATTTTGCCGCAGTGCTTCAAAAAGAGGGCAAGACGGATACAGATTATGAGACCTTTGCCGTGGGCGGCACGGAGCAAGGCTGCTCACCTAAGGATAAGGACTTAGGACTTTGGTGGGATTTTTGGAAAGAGATTGAGACAAAAGACAGTGCATTGGATGCAAAATCCGGCATTTTGATACGGTTTGGCGACGAGCTGTATCTGGCACCGGAAGAAATGCCTGCTCTGAAAGGGATGAAGGTGCTTCGACCCGGTTTGCATCTGGGGACTTTAAAAAAGAACCGTTTTGAGCCTTCCCATGCGCTGGCGCTGGCTCTGTCTGCAGAGGATGTGCGCCATGTGTGCCATTTGTCTGCCGCAGACACTGTGACTGCAGGATACTTAAACGGCCAGACCTTTTCCTTTGAGGGTGAAAAGGGATGGTATCTGATTGTGGCGGAGGGCTACAGTTTGGGCTGGGGCAAGCTTGCCGGCGGCATTATGAAGAATCATTATCCCAAGGGATTGAGGAAATAAAGGAGAATTGTATGCGGGTGGGCATTCAATACGAAGACAAGGATATTCTGGTGATTTATAAACCTGCGGGTCTGGCTACCCAGACCTCAAAAGTGGGCCAGGCAGATGTGGTCAGCGAGCTGAAAAATTACCTAAAGGGCGGCTATGTAGGCGTGGTTCACAGGCTGGATCAGCCGGTGGAAGGCCTGCTTGTATTTGGCAAGACCAAGCAAGCTGCGGCAGTTTTAACATCCCAGCTTTCCAAGGGTGTCTTAAATAAACATTATTATGCAGTTGTATGTGGACAACCGGAAGAATCGGAAGGGGAGCTTGTGGATTATCTGATAAAGACCCCGGAGAATCTGGCAAGGGTGGTGGAAAAAAGCCATCCGGAGGCCAAAAAAGCAGTGTTACGCTATAAAGTGTGTGAAAGTATGGAATTGGCGCCGGGCGGGGGAGAGCTGCAGGAAGATTCGCCGGTGCAGCAGATTTCCCTTGTAGATGTGCATATTGAAACCGGCCGGTTTCATCAGATTCGATGCCAGATGTCCCATGCAGGAGTGCCCCTTTTGGGAGACCAAAAGTACGGTTCAGAAGATTCTTTGCAGATGGGCAAGGCACTGAATGTGCGAAACGTGGCTCTGTGCGCCTGCGAGATTACCTTGGAACATCCCACAACACATAAAAAGATGCAATTTCAAATAAAGCCTACAGGCATAATTTTTAACAAATTTTCCATACTAAAGTCATAAGACTTATGGAAAAGAGGGTGTGCCTATGTGGGAGAAAATCAAGCAAAACAGACCATTCCTGTTAATTGTGTTAACAGCAGTGGTCTGGTTTTTTTTGGAGTTTATCTCTCCCTTAATCTGTCCGGTGCTGTTGGCAATGCTGTTTGTTACCATCTTCGGACCGCTGTTAAAACGGATGCAGGAAAGGTTGCATGTGCACAGGCAAGTGGGAGCGGTGATACTTTTGGTGATAGCCATTGGCATTATCGCATGTCTGGTGTGGATTCTTTCTTCTTGGATCGTGGGTAGCCTGCCGGGGTGGATATCCGGCTTGGACGGAGCCAAGACGGAGGTTCAACTGATTGTGCATAAAGGATGCGATATGATGGGACGGTTTGCAGGAGTGGACAGCCTGCATCTGGAAAACACCATTATGACCGGTATGGAGGACGGATTGCGTACGCTGGGAGAGCGAACCATGCCGGGTGTACTGTCCCGCTCTTTCGAATATGTGAAGCTTTTTGGTGTAATCGGCGGATTTTTGGCCACATTTTCCATATCCACAATCCTTCTGGCCAAGGACTATGACAACATTATGAATGGGATGCTGGAGCGGGAGGAGTGTCATGTAGTGCTGGAGGTAATCTGTGGCGTTATCCGCTATATTGCTACCTTTGTGAAGGCCCAGACCATCATCATGGCGGTGGTGGGTACCACGGCAGCTGCAGTATTAGGACTTTCGGGAATCAAAAATGGTGTGCTATGGGGGCTGTTGGCAGGTGTGCTGGATGCCTTGCCCTTTATCGGGACCAGTATTGTATTGATTCCGCTGGCCATTGTACAGTTTATCCAAGGTAGCTACGTGAAAACGGTAATTTGCCTGATTTTATACGGAGGATGTATTCTTCTCAGGGAACTTTTGGAACCAAAGCTAATCGGAAAACGCATGGGTGTGCCCGCCATTGCAGTACTGGTGTCACTGTATGTGGGCATCCAGCTCTTTGGCGTGTGGGGAATCATCAAGGGTCCCTTGGGCTTTGTCTTGATACGGGAAAGCTATCTGAGCATACGGAAAAATATGTAAAAAAATGTTTATTTATGCAGTTTGTTGTGTTATAATCCCTTTGTTTGATTCCTATATGATTCAAAAGAAGAGGGAGGAAGTAAAATGGATAATCAAAACATGTATGGAAATCCGGTAATCGTACCGGGCAAAGGAAAAGGCACAGCAGCAACCGTTTTGGGTATTATTTCCCTGTTAATGATCTGCTTGGGACCTGTTGGATTGATTTTCGGTCTGATTGCAGTGATTTTAGGTAGCTCCGCTAAGAAGCAGAGCGGCAATACTTACGGCAAAGCCGGATTTGTAACCGGTATGATTGGTCTGATTATTTCTGCGCTTGTAACCATTGTCAGCCTTTTTGTATGGTTTGGCGTGATGGCACCCCAGCTGGTTAAGTATGAAGAAAAGGCATATGAGGCAGCAGACATGCAGGTATGTGATTCAGTGAAGATTGCCATTGAGATCAGTGCTTGGAGCGTAACCGAGGATGACGTGGAATCTACGCAGTTCCTCACAACCTATGGAGACGGTTATTATTACAGCATGCGTGAAATCTATGCAAGCAACTGTGCTTTCGCAGAAGAAGTAAAGGAATGCCTGGGAGTTTACTCCTATGATGAGCTGATGGACAGTGTTCGTTCAGAGGATGGCAAAGATATCCTGTTCAGCTATGACGGCGTTAATACGTCTGTAAAAATTGCCGGAACAGATATTGTGGTAGACTAAAAATTTGAATACTTGGTATAAGAAAAGTTTAATATAAGAAAAGTTTAATATAAGAAAAGCACCGGACCCTTGGGGAACCCGGTGCTTTTCATTTATAATCGTCGCGACAAGATTCGAACTTGCGACCTCTGCGTCCCGAACGCAGCGCTCTACCAAACTGAGCCACGCGACGATACCAACATTAAAATAATAATGAAAAAGCGGTTGGTTGTCAAGATAAATTAGTGGGAAAGAGGAGGTTTTATCCAAAATACATTGATTTTCCATAATATGACAGCTATACTTATGTTTATGCGTTTATTTATGCAAATATCCAGCATAAAAACGCTTTTTTATAGATAAATATGGAAAAAGGGGAAAACAAATGAAAAACACAAAAAGAGTTTTATCATGGATTTTGG
>JAZQFO010000010.1:0-18317 GCA_045539535.1 Acetatifactor sp. | reverse complement strand
GATGAGTCTGCACTCACAATTCCATGGAAGACGCTTGAAAAGGTAGTTTTTCCGGAACAAATGGCTATTGATTCATTTTCTATGATGCAAATAGAACATACAACCATTAGAAGAATCTATATTCCTTATTCTTGTTATGTAGATGAATATGCTTTTGAAAGAATTAGTAGAGATATTACCATTTATTGTGAAGAGGGTAGTAGTGCTGAAAAAGCGGCAGTATATGCTAATAAACAGGTTGTTTACTTTGATTTTAAGGGGAACCAAGAATATAACAAGGGAGATAGGAAAATACAAATTTTAAAGTCATCTGTAGAGGATATTTTCACATGTATAAAGGATAATCCAGATACGTTTGCTACAATTTTTAAGGTGTTGTTTAAGAATTATGATGTTTTGTTGCTTGAAAGAGGAACAAATATGGAAAAAACGAGTTGTGTGCTAAAAGCATTAAAAGATAATCATATAGTATATGTATTTTCATAATTTCTGTAAAAAAAGTATATTTGTAGAAATTATACGACGAAAAACATACTAAAGAGAGGGCAAAATGGAAAAAATATATAAATTAAAAAGTTTTTTGGATGCAAATGGAATAGAGAACCAGATAGAGGAGACTCAGATGTATGAGGATGACGAATCGAGTAGATATCTTGTCTTTAAATTTCCTGTAGCAAGGGAATTCGATGAAATTCGTATATATGAGGATGATGAAGGTATTGATAATATAATAGATAGTAGTATTTTTAAATATAGAGGTATAAGCAATTATGAAGCCATTTGGTCTAAAGAATTCTCCTGTATTGAGTGTGAGGTAAATGTACTTAATTTTAATTTGTCTAATCGTCATATCCTTAGAAGATTGTCAGGCTATCTTGGCTTAGACTTGAGTAAAGAGGAGGTGGATAAACTATTAAGTTTGGAATTATACTGTTCCGATAAATTGAAAGTTTCTATAGGTTGTTCGAGCGAGGAATTTTATCTACTTAGTACATGTAAAGATAGAGGATTTTTTAGTTTTGATCGAGATAAAAGGAGATTTAGAACTACTTTAAAAATTGAGAATATTGATATAAACACGCAGGATGAAGCAAAAAAAATACTGGAGAAAGTATCCAATACATTGTTTTATCAGTTAGAACTTCTTTACGATTTTTTAATAATGCTATCACCCCGGCGAGAGACTAGACGTGTAAGAAGGCAGAAAGAAAAAGGACTATATACAAGAAGAGAAGTTGTTAAAAGGAATATTGAATTAAATTATGAATATGATGAGATTCCAATGGCATTGTATTGGTTTGCACAAGGAAGTGCATATTCTCCTATTTTCCGTTATTTTGCACTATATCAGGTGATTGAATATTATTTTCCTATATATGCTACAAAAAATGTAAAGACAAAAATACAAAATCTATTGAAGGATCCTCAATTTGATGAAAACAGGGATTCAGATGTTTTGCGTTTACTTAAAATTGTGAGTACGAATAGCAACGGTAATATAGGTGATGAACGAGAGCAACTAAATGGTACTCTAAGAAATGTTGTAAGCGGAGAGGATATCATAGAGTTTGTTTCAGGAAATTCCTATCTTCAAGATTATTACAAAGGAAAAAACTGCCAAAGACTTTCAGAGCATAGATTACGATTAAATGATAAAACAGGAATAATTGATGATGTAGCGGTAAGAATTTATGATATACGCTGTAAGATTGTTCATAATAAAGCAACAGAGATAGATAATAAAATATTGCCTATGACAAAAGATATGGAATATCTTATTAATGAAGTTAAGTTATTAGAATATATTGCAAGAAAAGTGATTATTTCCAATAGTCGTCCGTTCTCTTTATAGGAATATTTAGAAGAATGCAAATAGTTTACACTCCGTTTACACATCCAAGCGAGAGAGCCGGAAACTCCTTTTTATCAATGTTCCGGCAATCGGACTTTATTTTCAAGTCCGGCCACCAGCAGTAATATATGGCAATCTTTGTAGAAATGCAAGGGTTGCCATATTTTGTTTATAAAAAAATGGATTATACAAAAATGATATGATAAAATATGAAATAACAAAGTAGGTATTGCGGAGGTGATTTTGCGTGAGCAATATACTTGAAAGAGATGGGTTGGCACTTGACATACTTAAACAACTATCATATAAATCCGAACTTGGCATAAATTTAAAGAAGAATTTGCGTTACTTTGATAAAGAGGTTCTTTTTGAGGAATTGCAGAAAGTAAATAATTGGTATGACGAGTTCGAAGAATTACATGAGTTGGCGTTGGACTATCGAATCAAGAGTGTGCAGTCGGCTATACTTAAATTTAATCGGTATTATCCGGATCATCAAGCGGGAAAAGTTTTTAATGATTTGTTGGGTTTCCGTTCTTTGTGTGACAATTATGAGGATGTCTTAAGCTTAAAAGATTTGGATGATTTGAGAATAGCTGATATGTCAAAGGGAAAAGCTAATGATGACGGATACAGAGGAGTGCACATATATTATCAAGTAGATAATTTTCATTATCCTATTGAAATTCAATATAATACCTATTATGACAGACAATTTAACAATTGGTTGCATAAATATATTTACAAGAAGAATTATGATAATTCTGTAGGTTGCCACTTGCGCAAATTATATGAAAATGCTAAGATTCTGTCAGAACAAGATTTTAAGGAGGAGCTAGAACATGTGTTATCTGATTGCTAAAGATATAGATGCGGTAGGATGTGTTGCATTGAGAACAACACATGGAAAGCATCTTTCAGAGTTTAAGAAGAAATTGATAGACAAAATAGGATATGACCGTATCCAGCTTATTACCATTAGCAGACCATCTGCTTATGGTGAATACGAGCCATACAATTTTGTGGAAACAAAAGAGGAGTTTGAACAAATCGTAAGCACTATGTAATGTTTATATTTGATTACACACCTAAGAACGGTAGTTCTTGCATCAATGCAGGGACTACCGTTTTTTATGTATAAAAATATCCTGGGAAAGCCTTTTACAAATAAAGCAGGCGGTGCTATCATAAACGGTATGGAGGGGATTATACATGAGTGATAGACTTAGAGTAATTATTAACATTTTGAAACCCGTATTTATGCGTTTGGGTGTGTTTTTGTTTGCGGTAGCTTTTTTTGCAATTCAGTTCCCGGCTACATATAAAAGTGTTCGTGCCTATGCAGAAACCCGCAAATGGCACCAATGTACATCGAAGGTGGTTGCTGTAGAATATGCCGGTCAGGATTATGATAGTGAGGAAGGTTACTATGACCG
Organism: Acetatifactor sp.; assembly: GCA_045539535.1. Taxonomy (GTDB): domain Bacteria; phylum Bacillota; class Clostridia; order Lachnospirales; family Lachnospiraceae; genus Acetatifactor. The sequence continues at coordinate 15,029 of JAZQFO010000010.1, read as the reverse complement.
CTGGCGTCTGCTTGTTTCCTATGAGTATGAGGGAGATCAGTATGAGGCTTGGTATCCGTATCTTGAAGACACGGATTTGGATGAGGATGGAGAACAGGAATTTGTGGGAACGCGTCTGTCTATTCTGGTTAATCCGTTTACGCCGGAGCAAATTGAGTGTCCCAGACAACTTTCGGATATTATCATATCCGTGAGTCTCTGCGTGGTATTTGCGTTAGGCGCAATTGCTGCTTTGATATGGGTTATTATGACCGTGAAACGTATCTCGTTGGACCGGTAATTCCACGCTGCGTTGAATTTTGTTAATAAAACGGATGGTGTACGAAGCATAAAGAATCTGTTACCATAAAGTCACGGTACCGAATATAAAGGTGAGGTGAAGGATTATGACGACAGGTCAGACGATTAAGTTGTACAGAAAAGAGAAGGGTCTTACTCAGGGACAGTTGGCGGAGTTAATTGGCGTATCCACGCAGGCTATTTCTAAATGGGAGACAGATGCAGGTATGCCGGATATTTCGCAGATTGTGCCATTGGCTAAGGTGCTTGAGACATCTACGGATAAATTGCTGGGATATACCAATGAGGATTTTGAAAGACAGCTTCAGGCAATCAGAGGGTGTCATGGAGGAATCAATCTGATTAGCGATGTTGAGAAAGCTGCTGATTTGTATGAGAAATCTTTAGAATTTTTCAATAAATATCCGGATGTGCCCGACATTGCGCTAAACTGCCTGGAGTGTTATGTGGAGTTATTTGCCAAAAAGGTATTGGATGTACCGGATAAGGCGTTTTTGGAAGAATGTGAAAGGTACGGTCATAGTATTTTCCGCTATGAAAATAATCCTGACAACATCTGCAAAACCTATTATTTGTTGGCAAGAGCCCATGACTTGTGCGGTGAAACCGGTAAATCCGAAAATCTTATGCAGAATTTGCCGTACATTTATGGTGACAGGGAGTATTGGGAGGCCGAGATGGCCTATGCAGACGGCAAATATGATGTCGCCCTTGAGAAAATCAAGCGCAGCTTTGCTTTAAAAGCGCGGTTTGCTGCAAGAAGCATCCGGTTGGCTGTGCGGATTACAAAGGATCTGGGTGAAAGTGATGCTTCGGAAAAATGTATTGCTCTGTATGAGTATATGTTAAGGCTGATTGACGGATTTTTGTCCGGAGGCGACTATCTTCCTCACAGACAGATTTTTCAGAAAACAACCTTGCTACTGGGACTGGTTGTGGAGAATGCAAAGCTGGGCAACAAGGATACAGCCATGGCTTATATGCAGAGTTTGTATGAAACTCGCGATGAATACTTTGCGTTTCTGGATTGTCCGGAGGGCAAGCATTGTTTGATGTTTGTAGAAGGTGATATGGATGGGTACAGGGATACCACCCGGGATGAGATCAATGAACGTATTGCGAAGGCGGAGAAGGCATTGCAGAGATTAGGTTTATAGTTGATAAATTTTCGATAATGTATACGATGTGCATGCGGAGAAAGCATCCCCATGAGTTTCTTTTTACAAGGCTCTCAAGGGGATGCTATTTTTAATAAACGAGCTGGATTCTGTTGACAGCGCATTTTAGAGAATATAAAATATAGTCATCAAGAAGTTAGAATCTGCGAAATCAAAAACACGAGAGCTGCAATGTACAATACATAAACCCAACCACTTTAGGAGGAAACAGATGTCGAAGAGTATTTGAAGTGGAGAGAGGAAAACGGCAAAAAATTAGATGTTTAGCTTTTTCATTTATTAAAGACGAAAGATGAGGATATTTAAAAATGGTTAAAGTGGTTGAGTTAAAATGCCCTTCTTGTAATGCAGCTCTTACCCTTGAAGAAGGAAGAGAACAAATTTTTTGCCAGTATTGTGGAGCAAAGGTTGTATTACATAATGAAAACGAACATATCTACAGGCATATTGATGAAGCAGGTATAAAACAAGCTGAAACTAATAGAATTGTTCAATTAAAGCAAATGGAGATGGCGGAAAAGCAGCAGAAAGCCGATGAAAAAACAAAAAAATTTAAAATTATAATCTCCATTATTCTAGGAGTTGTAGGAACACTACTGATGACAATTGGTTATTTGTCTGGTTCTGATTCGGATGAATCGATTGCTGTAGTAGGCCTTTTCCTATTTATGGCGATAGCTTATATTTGGCTGTTTTCGAACAATAAGAATAATGATAATTTGTATGATGGAAAGGTACGAGTGCCTTCTGCGGTTGAAGATTTTGAGAAAAAGAATTATCAAACAATAGAAGCTGCTTTTCAGAGTGCGGGTTTTAATGATATAAAATGTATTCCGTTAAATGATTTAACCATAGGCCTCCTTAAAAAGCCGGGAACGGTGGAGTCAATTACTGTTAACGGCAATAATATCACGTCTGGTGGGGCAAAGTATTGGCCTGATGCAAAAGTTGTTGTTTCGTATCACAGTTATCCTGAGAAAAAATAAGCAAAAAAAGATCGAAGAAGGCTAATATCTATTTGAATTGTTTTTATATTAGAGTTTATACACCTAAGAGAGTCAGAAGATCCTTTCTATGCGGATTTTCGGGTGGCTGACCTGTGTTCAAGTCCGGCTACCTGCAGTAAGCATATGGCAATCTTTGTAGAAATGTATGGGTCGCCATATTATGAATAAAGTAGCTGTTGATAGTATCATAAATCATGACTAAATAAAATTAGAAAAGGTACTACTGATAGACGGTTAGTCCGGATTATTAGTTGTCAAAAGTAACCGCTTAGTTTTCCAGACTTGGGGCGGTTATTTTTGTGCGCTACTACTCCCGACGATATATCCAAGCCCAAATACAGCAGGCTCCACCACTTGACAAACTGCCTAACATTTCATACAATATTTATGATTTTTTTTGTTGATTTTCACAGCGATAGAACCCTGTGAAATATATTTTTACAAAAGGAGAATTCATATGAAAAAGAAAGTTGCATTACTTATGGCGCTGGCACTGAGTGTTGGCGCAACTATGGGTCTTACCGCTTGTGGTGGTGAGAAGAACGGTTACACGGTTGGTGTCTGCCAGCTGATGGAGCATGAGTCTCTTGATCAGGCTACTCAGGGCTTTGTTGATACCCTGACGGCAGAGATGGAGGCAGCAGGCAAGACTGTTACCATCGATACTCAGGTAGCAGGTGAGGCAAATCTTTGTAACACAGTTATCAACACCTTTACAGCTAAGAAAGTGGATTTGATTATGGCAAATGCTACTCCTGCACTGCTTGCAGCGGCAAATGCTACGGATTCCATCCCTGTTCTTGGTACTTCTGTAACAGACTATGCGGATACTTTCTCCGGAAGCATTCCTTCCAATGTGTCCGGTACTTCTGACGCAGTACCTTTTGACGAGCAGGCACAGATGATGATTGATACTTTGGGTCTGGTTGCAGGTGACCAGGTTGGCGTTCTGTACTGTACCAATGAGTCCAACTCCCTGATTCAGTATGAGGCTGTTAAGGCTTTGTTTGAGGCTGAGGGCATCGTAGTTGAGGCTTATACCTTCTCTGAGACTACCGAGCTTCAGGCTCTGGTTAACTCTGCAGCAAGCAGCTGTAAGGCACTGTATGTTCCTTCTGACAACACTGTTGCACAGAATGACTCCATCGTAGGTACCATTTGTACCGAGAACAATGTACCTGTTTTCACCAGCTACGGCGGTGCAATCTGCTACGCAAGCCTTGCAATCGACTATTATGAGCTGGGCTGTGAGACCGGTAAGATGGCAGCACAGATTCTGCTTGGCGAGAAGACTGCAGCAGACATTGAGATTATGACTTTGACTCCTACCGTTGTTTACAACGAGGAGCTTTGCAATCAGCTTGGCATTACTGTTCCTGCAAACTAAAATACAAAAGTTTTTGAGGTGAAAGATGGCTTTCTTATACGCGATGCCCGGTGCGATAGCAGAGGGGCTTATCTGGGGATTGATGGCAATCGGTGTCTACATATCCTACAAAATACTTGATATTGCTGATTTGACTGTTGATGGTTCTATTTGTACCGGAGCTTGTGTCTGCGCAGTACTGCTTACAAGCGGTGTACCGGCTTGGGCTTGTGTAATTATTGCTTTTCTGGCAGGTGCGCTGACCGGTATTGTCACGGGACTTTTCAATACTGCCATGGGTATTCCTTCCATCTTGGCAGGTATTTTGACACAGCTGATTCTGTACTCCGTGAATCTGTCAATCCTGGGCGGCAGAAGCTTGATTGCCATTGATGCGCGCTCCATGAATACCTTGGTTCACATGAGTGACAATCCCGGTTCCATTGTGATGCTGGCGGTGATTAGCGTGGCTCTCATTGTGATTTTGTGGTTGTTCTTCTATACGGAGGTGGGTCTTACACTGAAGTCCACCGGTGACAACCCGGACATGAGCCGTGCACAGGGTGTTAACGTTAAGCTGAATAAGGTGGTGGGTCTGGCAATTTCCAACGGTATCGTGGCTTTGGCCGGCGCGCTGCTTGCACAGTACAAGGGTTCAGCTAACATCAATGATGGTCGAGGTGCTATTGTAATCGGTCTTGCGGCAATCTTCATTGGTCTTTCTGTTTCCTTGAAGATTAAGCCTAATTTTGTGGTAAGTCTGATTGGTGTAATCGGCGGTGGTATTGTGTATTACATCATTTACAATTTTGTGGTATTGCTTGGTCTGAAGACCGATTATTTGAAGATGCTGTCTGCACTGATTGTGGCAGTATTCCTGACTATTCCTTATTGGAAGAAGGAGTATTTCAGCAAGAATAAGTATGTGCTTCCTGTGGAAGCCACTGAGGAAAATAATGCGGGAGGTGACAACAATGCTTAAAATCACCAATCTGCATAAAACCTTTGATCCCGGCACGGTTAATTCCAAGACTGCGCTGAGCGGTTTGAATCTGACTTTGAATGACGGAGATTTCGTTACGGTTATCGGCGGTAACGGTGCAGGTAAGTCCACCATGTTAAATGCCATTGCAGGCGTGTGGAAGCCGGATTATGGCAAGATTGAAATTGACGGCGTGGATGTAACCAATATGCCGGAGCACAAGAGAGCTAAGTTTTTGGGCCGTGTATTTCAGGACCCTATGAAGGGTACTTCTCCTGATATGGAGATTGCGGAGAATCTGTCTATTGCAGCCAGACGCGGCACCAAGCGTAAGCTGGTGTGGGGCGTAAGAAAGGCAGAGCGTGAGCAGTACAAGGAGCTTCTGGCTACCTTGGAGCTGGGACTTGAGAATCGTCTTTCCAATAAGGTGGGACTTTTGTCCGGAGGTCAGAGACAGGCAGTTACCCTTCTGATGGCCACACTGAATCGTCCCAAGCTTTTGCTTCTGGATGAGCATACTGCAGCCCTTGATCCCAAGACTGCTGCCAAGGTGCTTGAGATTACCGACAAGTTGGTTACGGAGAATCATCTGACGACCTTGATGATTACCCACAACATGCATGACGCCATTGCCCACGGCAATCGTCTGATTATGATGCATGAGGGACGTATCGTGGTGGATATTTCCGGAGAGGAGAAGAAGCAGCTTACCATCAGTCAGCTTCTGGGACTTTTCGAGAAGGCCAGCGGCAGTGAATTTGCCAGTGACAAGGCGTTGTTATCCAAATAGGAATACAAAATAAGTAAGGGTCTGCCGTAAATTGGCAGACCCTTTTAAATGCCTGTTATAATCGGTTGATTATGCTTTTTGATCAAATATGGATTTGGTAGCCGGTTCGATACCATGTATAAAGGACTCTTTGTCGTTGTGGGGGAATAAAAGCTCCATATATAGATTGCCCAGCAGGTTTTTCACCTGTTCTGCATCCACGCCGAAGAGAAATTCTCCTACCTCTAATTGCTTTAGGTTGTCCAATACAGCCAGAACATTAAAGGTCTCGGTGGGCTTTTGTACAGGTAAAGCAGGAACATAAGTAGCCGCCGGAGCAGGTTCCATGATGGGTTTGGACTCCGGTAGATTATACACAACATTTTTACAGGTTTTTTCAAAGCATTCAGGGTCATACTGAGCCAAATAGCGCAAATCATCCATGGTAATAGGCCGTTTATTATGGATTTTCAAATAGATATTAATCAGCTGATTATCTTTTTCCATAGTGGCTACCTCATGTGTAGACTACAGTTACCCTTTCTTTCACTTATATTATATCATTTTTCAGACGGTTTGACTAGGACAAGCCGTACTAATCATAAAGCATTTCTAACTCGTAATCGTAATCCAGGATTTCTCCGGAGTAGGAGTCAATTTCATAGTCGAATTCCAGTCCGTCTGTAGTAAAAAATTCAATATCATAATTTGTTTTGCCATTTTCCTCGTCTAGCTCACTTCGGATAAAGGTAACCCGGTCATTGGTCTGGTTGGCATGCTCCAGGGCAATAATCTTGGCTTCCTCCGTGGGAATCATGGCAGATTCAGATTCCCCGCATCCGGCAAATATAGTCATTGCTGCTATTAAAGTAATGATAAGTGATTTTTTGTTCATCTAAGTTGTCCTCCTTTTAACAGATAGTATTTATCCATTTTAAATGTATATGCAGTAAATTCATTTTTTACTACACCCGGATATGGTTCATTTCTTGAAAGTATTGTTTTATCAAGAAAAAATTGATATAATTCCGAATAATAGCAGGATTTATTGGATTTCACTTTACAAGAGGGTAAAAAATTGAGCGATACATATGATTTTTACAAGGAACGGTATAACGAAGTGCAAAGACATGCTTATCTTTTCTTAAATCAGGTGCCTTTGACTGCGGAGGAGCAGACAAAGATTGTCCGCATGTTTTGTCTTGGCAGGAATTTTGTGGCTATAAACAGTGTGCAGGACTACAATAAGGACTGGCTGATTAAGGGTTACGAAAAGGTGGATATCCGTGAGGTGACGGAGCCTGTGGGTAGCATTAAGGGTAAATTTCTGGACGGTAATACCTTTTTGAAGGAGATTATGGTGCAGCTGCCCAAGGCCTTGTTTGAGATGGAAGAGGATGGGCTGAAGGAAGCAGTTTACGGTAAGTGCATGGGTGTTGCAAGGCAGCGGCTGGAAGAGTCCGTGGCTACCCTTCGGATGCAGAAAATTCAGATTGAAGCTCAGATAGAGCGTTATTTGAAGCTGCTTCAGGAGTATCCTTGTCAGCCACAGGAGTGATAAAAGCGCAGTTATGCGGAAAAGTTGTGGCGTAATCGGCTTTTATGTGGTAGAATGGTTGAAAAATGGGTTAAAAATAAACTCAATAATAGGAGGTACCGACTTTATGGACGGACAAACAATTCAAATCCTGATTGCCATGGTCGTTTATATGGCAATTGTTATCGGAATCGGATTGGTTTACGCAAAGAGAGCAAATCAGAATTCCGAAGAATATTTCCTGGGAGGAAGATCCCTTGGTCCCTGGGTAACTGCAATGAGTGCCGAGGCATCCGATATGAGCGGATGGTTGCTCATGGGTCTGCCCGGTGTGGCATATTGGTGTGGTCTTGCTGATGCAGCGTGGACTGCAATCGGTTTGGCAGTGGGTACATATTTTAACTGGCTGATTGTGGCGAAGAGACTTCGTCGATACAGCGAGAGAGCTAACAACTCCATCACCCTGCCGGACTTCTTCTCCAACAGATTCCGCGAAAAGAATAAGGTTATTATGACTTTGGCTGCATTGTTCATCCTTATTTTCTTTACCGTGTACGCATCCAGCTGTTTTGTAACCTGTGGTAAGTTGTTCTCCACCTTGTTTGGAGCGCCCTATGTGGCAATGATGATTATGGGTGCAATTTTCGTGCTTTTGTATACCATTTTGGGTGGTTTCCTGGCAGAGAGTGTTTCCGACACCATGCAGGCGATTGTTATGGTTATTGCGCTGGGCGTAATCGTAGTGATCAGCACCATCAATGCAGGTGGTCTGGGCGCAGTAATGGACAATGCGCAGTCCATTCCCGGATTCTTTGAGTTCTTTGGTTTGGCGACTCCTCAGTTAAATGAGGCAGGTCAGCAGATTGTAGAGGGTGGTAAGCCTGTGTTTGGTGCAGCTGCAGACTACGGTATGTTGAGCGTATTTTCTATGATGGCATGGGGTCTTGGCTACTTTGGTATGCCTCAGGTACTCCTTCGTTTCATGGCAATCCGTAAGGAAGAGGAGCTTAAGATGTCCAGAAGAATTGCTATCGTTTGGGTAGTAATCTCCCTGGCAGTTGCAGTATTTATCGGTATTGTGGGTAGATCTTTATTCCCTACCGCACATTTGACCAAGACCGGCGCAGAGAATATCTTCATCACGCTGGCAACCAGCGCTTTGCCTCCTATTCTGGCAGGTTTCGTAATGGCAGGTATTCTTGCAGCAACCATCAGTTCTTCTGACTCTTATCTGTTGATTGCCGCATCTGCTTGTGCTAAGAATATTTATCAGGGTGTTATGAACAAGAAGGCTTCTGATAAGCAGGTTATGACCGTTACCCGTATTACGCTGCTGGCAATTGCTTTGATTGCTATGGTCATTGCAATGGATGAGAACAGTGTTATTTTCACCATCGTATCCTTTGCATGGGCAGGCTTTGGTGCTACCTTTGGTCCTATCATGTTGTTCTCCCTGTTCTGGAAGAGAACCAACAGAGCCGGCGCTATCGCAGGTATGGTAGGCGGTGCAGGTATGGTATTCCTTTGGAAGCTTGTCATCAGCAAGCTGGGTGGTGCGTTTGCAATTTATGAGTTGCTTCCTGCATTTATCTTCTCCTCCATCTGCATCTTGGTTGTATCTTTGGTGACTGCGCCTCCTTCCAAGGAGATTCAGGCAGACTTCGATGCTGTTGTGGCCGGTAAGTAATTTAGATTTGAAATAAAAGAAATTAAAAAAGCGCTGTAGTGTGGAAAAACCACCTGCAGCGCTTTTTTGGCTATCCGGTTTATAATTTTGTTTTTCGGTAAATTACAACAAAGTACACAATCTCGGCTACAGCAGTTATGGACCAGGAGGCCGCATACAAAAGATACAGGGACTGAATGGTGCCGAAATAGGCAAAAACGGTATAGATCCAAAGGATTCTAAACACGCAGGAGCCCATGATTACGATGACGGTAGGGATAACAGTCCGGCCCAGGCCACGGGAAGCTGCAATTGTGTTATCCATGAAGGCGGATATTGCATAGGACAGAGCCATCACTGACAGACGGGTGATACCGGCACTTACTACTGCACTGTCATTTGTAAACAGGGACAAGAAGGGATAGCGCAGAATATACAGGCTTATACCCAGAATCAATCCCACCATAAAGGAATAAAATGTGGCAATCAGGTAACTTTTCAGGATGCGGTCTCGTTTGCCGGCGCCGTAGTTTTGGGCGATAAAGCTGGCACAGGCCGTATAGAAGGCTGCCATCATATCATAGACCAAGGGATCTGCATTGGCAGCGGCAGAGTTGCCCTCTACCATTACATGGTCAAAGGAGTTAACACTGGTTTGCACAAATAAATTGGCTATGGCAAAAATCGCGTATTGAAAAGCGGATGGAATACCGATTTGCAACAGTCTTACCAAGATATCCGGTGCAACCCTCAGGTGACCTATCTGCAGCCCGAAGGCTTCCTTGGTGCGAAGCAAAAGCCGCAGTATCAAAAAGGCCGATATATATTGGGCAATGACACTGGCAACAGCCACGCCTACAACGCCCATATGGCAGACGATTACAAAGAATAGATTCAGTACTACATTTACTACCCCGGCAAAACTTAAATAATACAGAGGGCGCTTGGTATCGCCAGTGGCACTTAAAACAGCATTGCCGAAATTGTAAAGCGCCAGTGCAGGTGCCCCCAGCAAGTAAATGCGCAGATAAATCACAGCATCTGTAATCAACTCCGGCTTGGTATTCATCAAGGTCAGAATCATTTTGGAAAACAGGATTCCCACAATAGCGATAAAAAGTCCGGCTCCCAGACACAGGATAGCAGAGGTATGTACGGTTTTGCGGATGTTTTCCTGATCCTTGGAACCGATATACAAGGCGGTCAGGGCATTGACACCGCTGGCCAGGCCAATCAAAAGTCCCGTAAACAGCGTGATTAATATACTGGTAGAGCCCACGGCACCTAAGGCGATGGGTCCGGCAAATTTGCCTACCACTGCCACATCCGACATATTAAATACTACCTGCAGAATGTTTGAAAACATCAAAGGTACGCTGAAAACCAATATTTTCTTCCATAGCGAACCTTGGCTTAAATCCATTTCATATGATTTCATTGTATTCTCCTTGGCCCGCAGATTAGTTGGTATCGGGCCTTCGTATAAAGCAGTACTATCATAATACACCTTGAAAGTGAAAAATCAAGTCCTAAAAGATTGAATTATTTTTGATAAGATAATATAATGAGTTCCAAATGATAAAATATAAAAGGGGATGTACGGATGAGAAAACTTACCAATCGAGAAAGGGAATATGCCAAGCAGCTCTTAAAGGCAAGGGCTAAAACGGTAAATATTGTGATGACAATATTTAAGGTATGGGGTGGACTTCAGATATTTGCAGTGATCATGTACGCGTTATTGGGGGCACCCAAAAAGGATATTCCTTTTATGCTTATTGGATGTGTGATACTTTATTTGGTATATTTTAAGTTTACCGGTTTTCTGGCCAATCAGAATCAGTGGATGGTTCTGTTGAGGGCTATCAAGAAAGGTAAGGAATTTGCCTATGAGGGTACGCTGGTAAAGACCTATGAGAGAAGAGCGGGTGGAGACAACGGTGCTCATGAGTTCAGGGCAGTGCTTCTTTTGGGAGACAAAGAGGAAAGCGCAGAGGCTGACAATGGGTTAGAAAATGCAGAATCCGGCAGCAGTGTTGTAATGTTTAGTGTTTATGAGAATCCGGAAATAGGAACCAGACTTGTAATGGCAGCGATGCCGGATTAAGAGAGATACGGAGGATAAATTTATGGCGAATTTATATGGTAAAATGATGGATAATGCTTATGGGCCTTACTATGAGCGTTTTCGAATTTTGAAGGCTACTTCCAGGGACGCGGCAGTAACCAGAGCGGAGCTGTTCCCGGAGGGAGAGTCCTATGCGGATGGCAAGATTATGCACCAGATGCTTAGCTCCGGAATTGTAAAGAGAGATAAGATGAACACTTATTGGCTGGACGAGAGTGTGGTGTCCAATCCGAATAAGGTGCTTTTAAACAGATTGATGATCATTGTATGCGGAATTGGTTTGGGACTGATCATCGTGTTTGCGAGAGAGTATTTTTTGTAAATAATATAAGAGTAAAAGTCAAAAGAGGGAAACGTTGAAGATATCAGCGTTTCCCTTGATTGTTTTATTGGTGCAGACGCTTTTTGGCCACGCTCAGCATGTTTTGTAAATGCCACATTCCCACTGCAGCCAGCGGAATCATGTACACTACATAGGATATTACATATCTGCTCATAGCTTCCCATAGGATGCTGAAGAAAAAGCCGCCCAAAATGGCAATAACCAGGGTGTAGTCTTCTATGGAAGCTTTTTGTTTTTTGGTAAAAAGTGAAGCAGTTACCATGATTGCCGCACAAATATATTGAATGAACTGGTATATGTTCATGAAGGCTGCCACATGGGCGGAATGGTCATAGTAGACCCGGCGTACGGGGTTTGGTAGTTCTTCCCGGTCGCAGTCGAAGCTTAAGGTTTCATACAGGCTGTGGTAAGCCGGTGAATTCCACTGAGAAAGTACTTTTCTTTTGAAGAAATCAATGCCGTAGGCTTTGTCATTCCAAAACAAGTTCAAGCGTTTCTTTACGGCAGCAGTATTATCAGTAGCGGTAAGTTCCGTGTCATATCCGTGCAGCGCCAGCTGCTCATAGTTGGTGCCGTTAAACCAGCCGGGTCCGGCCTCACCATCTTCCAATCCCATTAAAATATAAGAAATATAGGGGATGCCGTCCAAAACTTCTTTACCGGATATTTTTTCGTAATATGCACGGATACCTGCGTCTGCTGCAAATACAGCTATCACCATAGCCATCAGCCAGGCAACGGCCTGCCATTTTGAAGTACGCAGAGAATGGACAAGGAGCACAATTCCTACTGCCACCAGCACAATCAAAGAGTTCATACGCATGATACATGCAAACACAATTGCCAGAGTACCATAGATAAATGAGGATTTCTTGTCGGTTTTGCAGTATCGGACTACCTGCCACATGAGTACCATGGTAAAGGTGGTGGAGGTAATTTCTCCATACACATAGGGAACATATAAAAATAATGGCAAGCAGCATATAAAGAAGGCGATATAGTAAAAAACCGGCTCCCATTTGGCGTAAATAAGCAACAATATCCGGTATCCGCTATAAAAAAGCAAGGGAATACAAAGCGCATTCATATATTGAAAGGCCTGATAATTATTGATGCCAAATAAGCTAAACAACAGCTGGACAACGGCCACCAGACTGTACTGATGGGGGTTGTAGGACATGTATGCCGGCGGGTCCATAAAACCAAAGTCATTTCCTTCCAAAATCAGCTGTGCAATCAGGCATACGGAAGAGCCGTCTGCACGGGGAACAACGTGACATATTGTAACCCATGAAAGGGATACGAGACCAACAAAGACAGTAACTGTTACAGCCAGACGTCGACATATTCTGTCATCTGCCGGTTTAAATTTTTGGAATATCAATGTTCGGATTAGGAAAAAGAGAACTATTACACCAATAAACGCCAGCAGGTTCTGAAGGGTATTGTCTGCTACGGTAACCGGTATCTCTGTTTCAGCCAGAAGGGTCTCTGTGTATCGCATGCTGTAATAGGACAGGCCTATAAAGATAGGAAGAGCGATTAGTAAAAGTATTCTATTTCCTAGGTTTTCCAAAAAAAGCCCAAGCTTTTGTAGTTTAATTGTCATGAAAGAAAATCTCCTATGCAGAAGCTGTCTTATTTGTACCAATATTCTAAGTTTAGCATCCCGTATACAAAGTAGCAAGCAAAAACAAAACAAGGAAAATTGAAAATTACGAAATAAATGTTGAAATATATTCCATATGGTTATATAATTACTTTTGCAATCAATAAGTTTGAATATCAAAGAAATTGATTCTCAAAATGTTTTAAATGCAAATCATGTCGGATTTTGTATCATATAAGGAGGATATTTTCGTGGATTTCTTGAACAAGGTAAAGCAAAAGATTAGTCCTAATAATGTGCAGCCGGTTAATCAGGTTGGTGCACAGGTACAGTGTTCCAAATGTAAGCAGGCTTACAAGAGCCAGGATGCCTATAAGATGCTCTATATCTGCCCCAATTGTGGCAAGCATATGCCTATCGGTGCCAACGATCGCTTGCAGATGGTTGTGGATGCAGGTACTTTTGAGCCTTGGTTTGAGGATGTGGAAGGTAGCAATCCTTTGAATGATGCCGGTTATGACGAGAAGCTGGAAGCTGCCAGAGAAAAGACCGGTACCTCCGAGGCTGTGGTAATCGGTCGCGGTAAAATCGGCGGTGAGGATACGGTTATTGGTGTTTGTGACTCCAGATTTATCATGGGCAGTATGGGTTATGTTATGGGTGAGCGTATTACGCGCGCTTTTGAAAAGGCTACAGAGCTGAGACTTCCTGTGATTTTGTTTTGCTGCTCCGGTGGTGCCAGAATGCAGGAGGGTATTATTTCTCTGATGCAGATGGAGAAGACTTCCGCAGCGGTAAAGCGTCATTCCAATGCAGGTTTGTTTTATCTTTCCGTACTTACTGACCCCACCATGGGCGGTGTGACAGCCAGTTATGCCATGCTGGGTGATGTGATTTTGGCAGAGCCCAAGGCAAGAGTGGGTTTTGCGGGCCCTCGTGTTATTCAGCAGACCATCGGTCAGGTATTGCCCAAGGGCTTCCAGAAGGCTGAGTTTCTGTTAAAGCATGGTATGATTGACGGTATCGTACCTAGAAAGGATTTAAAGAAGACACTGCAGTTTTTCCTGGCTGTTCACAATAAGAGTGTAAAGGCTTCCAGGAAGACCTTGCGAGATGTACTTCCGGCAAGAAGGCTGGATGCCCAGGCACCTGCATTGAATAATAAGACTCCCTGGGAGAAGGTTAAGACCTGCCGTAGCTGGGAGCGCCTGACCACTATGGATTATGTAGGCAAGGTGTTTGATGATTTCTATGAGCTTCATGGAGACCGCTATTATGGAGATGACCAGGCGCTGGTGGGCGGTATTGCATATCTGGATGGTCAGCCTGTGACTGTGCTGGCAGAGCTTCGAGGCACCACCATGCAGGAGTGTATGGAGAGAAACTATGGTATGCCCATGCCGGACGGTTATAGAAAGGCAGTCCGTCTTATGAAGCAGGCAGAGAAGTTTAAGCGTCCTGTTATCAGCTTTATCAGCACTCCCGGCGCATTCCCCGGAATTGACGCGGAGGAGCGGGGACAGGGTGAGGCAATTGCCCGCAGTATCATGGAGATGTCTGATTTGAAGGTGCCTGTACTGTGTATTCTGACCGGCGAAGGCGGAAGCGGCGGTGCGCTGGCTACTGCTGTAGGTAACCAGGTATGGATGCTTGAGAATGCAACCTACGCAATTTTGTCTCCCGAAGGCTACTCCTCCATCGTGTGGAAGTCCGAGAGCCGTGCGGAGGAAGCGGCAGCAACCATGAAGATCACTGCCCAGGATTTGCTGAAATTTAAGGTAATCGATAAGATTATCCCTGAGTATGGTGAAGCTACAAAAGAAACCGCAGATAAGATTTCACATTTTCTGAAAGTTAATATCAAAGAATTCCTGAAGACCTTTAGTGCTATGAGTGGGGAAGAGATAGTAGAACATAGATATAAGAGATTCCGGAAGTTCTAGGACAAAATAGTGTTGGTTTTTAAAAAGGCCTCCTCTTTCGGAGTTTTCCGAAAGGGGAGGTTTTTTGCTTTATAGGAAAGACCTTGTCACACTAAAGTGTGAAAGGCTTTCCTATAAAGCAAAAACACTCCGTGAGGAGGCGCACTCGCGCGTACAAGGTAAATGTCGCTTTCGCGACCGCGCTCGGCGCGAGAGTCCGCA
>JAZQFO010000009.1:0-2379 GCA_045539535.1 Acetatifactor sp. | reverse complement strand
ATGCGAAGCCTGAGACAGGTTCTATCGGTGTTGTAACCATTAAGAATTGTGTAGCTTTCGGTAATGGTAAACTGACTGATGGTTCCGGCTCTGCAAATGGCGATATGAACGGATTTAAGCTGGGTGGTAGCAACGGACAGTGTCCTACACCTCATGTTGTTGAGAATAGTGTTGCATTCAATAATGGTGCATGTGGATTTACCGATAATGGTAACGGCGGCGCTTTGGTTATGAAGAACTGTACTGCAGCAAACAACGGCGTATATGCTTCCAAGGCTAACTATATGTGTTACAGAACTTCTTCCTCTGCAAAGTACACCAATTTGTTGTCCTATGCAGATGATATCGTTGCTTCCGATAAGTTCTTGGGTAAGATGACCAATACTGTATATGCAAACAGCACTTTCTATCATATCAGCTCCGGTAGCTTCTCCGGCAGCGCAGTGAAGGAAGGAACCAAATTGTCCCTGTCCTCCTCTGATTTCACAAGCACAAGCATTCCCGGCTACTCTGGCGGTAAGTATGCAACCAATTACCACACTGCGTTCAGAAATTCTGATGGCAGCGTGAACCTGAACGGATTATTCGCAGTTAAGAGCAGCGGCACACTGGGTAGCTACGGTGTAGGCGCATCTCTGAACTAATAATGTCTTAGGGGTTACAGACAAAAAAAGCGTTGATTTATGGAAACATAAGTCAACGCTTTTTGTTGTTTCTATAATGGAGATGAGGGGAGCTTTTCGTGTTAACGGAACAGAAGAGGCATACCGCCGTCGTTGTTAATATCCTGCAGATTTTCCCGAAGCTTGGAGTCGGAGGCACAGCTGGCTTCGCTGGCCAAATCCATATAAAGGATAAACATATCTGTCAGGGAGATGCCTTTTTCGTCGGCAATTTCTTGCAAAATAGGTTTTAAGGTATCTAACTGGGTGGATACACGGACCTTTTGAGGGTCGATATTTCCCATTGTCTGTTCGCTATAGTCATTGATTCGTTTTAAAATCGCTCTGTTTTCGTCTGTCATATTTTCCAACCTCACTTTCTTTTGATATTTTAGCACCTGTGACTTGTTATGTATAGTTTTTTTTGGTAAAATATATAAATACTATTATGCAAAATTCCGTCCAAAGGGCGGAAGCCACAGGTAAAAAGTGGCAGAAAGGATAAAGAGATGGCAGTTATCAGACCATTTAAAGCGTATCGTCCGGCGAAAGGCCTGGAGGACAAAATCGCAGCACTTCCCTACGATGTTTACAATAGAGAGGAGGCGTGCGAAGTAGTAGCACAGAATCCTTACTCTTTTCTGGCAATTGATCGCGCAGAGACCCAGTTTGGTCCTGAGGTTAGCACATATGCACCCGAGGTTTATGCAAAAGCGCATGACATGCTTAAGGAGCAGATTGCAGAGGGGCGTTTTGTGCAGGAGGAAAAGCCTTGCTATTATCTTTATGAGCAGACCATGGATGGACGGAGCCAGACCGGAATTGTAGCATGTGCATCCATCGATGATTATTGCAATGATATTATTAAAAAACATGAAAATACCCGTGCAGATAAGGAACAGGACCGTATCAATCACGTAGATATCTGCAATATGCAGACCGGGCCTATTTTCCTGGCATATCGTGCAACGGAGGTTTTGAAAGAACTTACCAAGACGGTAAAGGAAAATGCACCTTTGTATGATTTTGTGTCTGAGGATGGTATCGGACATCGGGTATGGGTTGTGGATGCTGATGATAAGATTGCTACCATCGCTGATGCGTTTGATAAGATTCCCGGTGTATATATTGCAGACGGACATCACAGATGTGCTTCTGCAGCTAAGGTTGGCCTTAAGAGAAGAGAAGAAAATCCCGGTTACACAGGCGAGGAAGAATTCAACTATTTCTTGGCAGTTTTGTTCCCGGATGAGGAGCTTAAGATTCTTGATTATAATCGTGTGGTAAAGGATTTGAACGGCTATTCGGAAGAGGAGTTTCTGGATAAAATTGCAGAGTCTTTTGATGTTCGCAAGGAAGCTGCAGAACTTACCGGCACAGGCTATGCTCCCGCCAAGAAGGGTGAGTTTGGAATGTTCATGGATGGTCAGTGGTACTGCCTGACAGCTAAGCCTGAGATTTGCAGTGATGATGCGGTTGCAGGTCTTGATGTTTCTATTTTACAGGATTACCTATTGGCACCTATTCTGGGTATCGGTGATCCTAAGACGGACAAGCGTATTGATTTTGTAGGCGGTATCCGTGGCTTGAAGGAGCTGGAGCGCAGATGTTCCGGTGAGCCGGCAGAGATGAAGGTTGCATTTTCTATGTATCCCACATCCATTGCAGAGCTTTTTGCAGTTGCTGATGCAGAGCGTCTGATGCCTCCTAAGTCTAC
>JAZQFO010000008.1:0-2735 GCA_045539535.1 Acetatifactor sp. | reverse complement strand
GACTATAACGGCGGTCATGTTTTTCCCTGTGCACTGACTATCGGTACCTACGGTGCAGCCCGCAAGCGTTCAGATAAGAAGCTGCGTTTTTATTCCATGAATTTCAGTGCTTTGGGTGTGTTGGAATCCACAGTAGAGGAGCTGGCTTACGATAAGAATGCGTCATGGACCAATTATCCCAAGGGTGTGATGTGGGCTTTTGAGCAAAAGGGCATGCAGGTAGACTGTGGCATGGATTTGGTAATCTACGGCAATATTCCCAATAGCTCCGGTTTGTCTTCTTCTGCTTCCGTGGAAGTGCTCACGGGATGTATCTTGCGTGATTTTTATGGGTTTGAGGTAAGTAATCAGGAGATTGCCCTGATTGCCCAATTCGCTGAAAATAAATTCAACGGCGTAAATTGCGGTATTATGGACCAGTTCGCCATTGCCATGGGCAAGAAGGATTGTGCTATTTTCCTGGATACGGCAACCCTGCAGTACGAATATGTGCCTCTTAAGCTTGAAAATGCACAGATTGTTATCGCATGTACCAACAAGAAGCGCGGACTTGGTGATTCCAAGTACAATGAGCGCAGAAGTGAGTGCGAGGAGGCTTTGGCAGAGCTTCAAAAGGAGCTGGATGTCGAGACCTTGGGAGACCTGACAGAAGAGCAGTTTGAGGCTCATAAAGCCTTGATCCAAAGCGAGGTAAGACAGCGCAGAGCCAAACATGCCGTGTATGAAAATGTGCGTACCATCAAGGCAGTGGATGCGTTGCAGGGCGGTGATATCAAATTGTTTGGTGAACTGATGAATGCATCTCATGAATCTCTTGCGAAAGATTACGAAGTGACCGGATTGGAGCTGGATACCATCGTGGAGGCCGCATGGCAGCAGAAGGGAGTCATCGGTGCCCGCATGACCGGCGCAGGCTTTGGCGGATGCAGCGTGAGCATCGTGGAAGAAGATGCCATTGATGAATTTATCAAAAATGTAGGGGAAGTCTACAAGGAAAAAGTTGGCTATGCCGCAGATTTCTATGTGGTGGGAGTGGGCGACGGGCCTATGAAGCTGTAAGATTCTGCGGAAGTTCATAAAGTGAGTTGTTTGTGTGAGTCTCTTTCCATGCCGGGTGGCATGGAGAGGGGCTTTTTGCTTGTACAAGAAGAAAGTGCTTTGTCTGTGGGGAATTTCCGGAGATTGTACAATTCTTTTATTTTTGATACAATGAAATACAAAATAAGAAAAGTAAAACAAAAGAGGTGTACTATGAAAGCAACAGTGATTGTAGACAATATACGAACAGAAGAACTGCACGGTGAATGGGGACTGTGTGTTTATATTGAATATAATGACAAAACGGTTTTGCTGGATGCAGGGTCATCCGGTCTATTTGCAGAGAACGCAAAGGCACTTGGATTTGATTTGGCAGATGTGGAGTATGGTGTTTTATCCCATGCCCACTATGACCATGGCAATGGTATGGAGCAGTTTTTCAGAATCAACAGTCAGGCAAAGTTCTATGTGAGTAGTGCCTGTAGGGAGAACTGCTATTCCCAGAAGACCTATTACAGAAAATATATCGGTATTCCGAAAGGGATTTTGAAAAAATATAAGGATAGGATTGTGTATGCCTCCGGGGATCATCAGCTGGCGGAAGGGATTACATTGGTGCCCCACAAGGGCGAGAATCTGGAGGAGATTGGCCGCAGAGAGAAGATGTATCTAAAGGTCAAAGGTGGTTTTAAAGCGGATAATTTTGCCCATGAGCAGAGTCTGGTGTTTGATACGCCCAAGGGGCTTGTGATTTTCAACAGTTGTTGCCACGGCGGTGCGGCCAATGTAATTAATGAGGTGGCAGAGACATTTCCGGAGAAGAAGGTTCTGGCTCTTATTGGCGGCTTTCATTTGTATAATAAGACCGAGAACGAAGTGCGGGAATTAGCGGCTAAGATAAAGGAGACCGGAATCCAGCATATTTATACAGGACATTGTACAGGGGAAAAGGCTTTTGAGATTTTAAGGCAAGAGCTGGGAGAGTGCGTACAGCAGCTACATGTAGGGTTGGAGATGGAGTTTTAGGTATGGAGGTAATTCTTGGTATGGAGAAAGTTTTCTGACTTGATGTGAAGATTTGGGTCTATGCGAAATTTTTGGTCGGTGGGACCCAAAATAATAGCAAATCTTTTGTACTTTTAGAGTAATTTATAAAGTGTTTGGGTCTATACAGAAAAATCGTCTACTGAGACCCGGGAAATTAATATTTTGCGGGTCTCAGGTGTGAATTTTTGTGCATAGACCCGCAGGGGACTGTTTTGCACAATGTTTTCGTGTGATTTGGAGTGATTGCGGGTCTTAGGACTAGATTTTCTTGTATATACCCGAGTAAAGAATTGAATTTGTGGAGGGATACCAATGGAGATTAAATCTTTTAGGACTGATATGCAACAAGATGTAAGCGAATTTTTTGCGAAGTGTTTTTCGGCTGTGGGAATACCGTATTCTCCTAAGGATAGACATGCAGATATTGCGGATGTGGAACATTATTATATGCCAAATGGTTGCTTTTGGTGTATGTTTGATAAAGAGGTCCTCATAGGAACTGTTGCGGTTCGCGTGATTGATATAGAGAATAAAGTGGTTGAGCTTAAGCGAATGTTTGTATTGCCGGAGTATCAAGGGCAAGGCTATGGGAAATTGCTTTTAAAGCATGCGATAGATTACGCAAAGGAACAGCAATATAATAAAATGTG
>JAZQFO010000007.1:0-26660 GCA_045539535.1 Acetatifactor sp. | reverse complement strand
GTTCCTTTGCCGCATTCTCAATAACCGTCTTACCTTCTGCCATGGTAGCTGCCATCATAACATTGATGGTGGCACCCACACTGACAACATCCATATAAATATGGCTTCCTACCAATCGCTCCGCATGGGCTTTAATTAATCCATGCTCGATGGTAACCTCGGCACCAAGAGCCTCAAAGCCCTTGATATGCTGGTCAATGGCACGGCTTCCGATATCACACCCGCCGGGCAATACAACCTCCGCATGCTTATACTTGCCAAGAAGCGCCCCGATTAAATAATAGGAGGCTCTGATTTTCTTCATTCTCTCATCCACTACAGCGGTGGTGCTGATATTTGCGGCATTTAAGACTACCTTATGTCTCTCCTGACGCTTCATCAGTGCGCCGATGCTCTGCATAGCTGCCAACAGTACGTTGGTGTCTCTCACATCCGGCACATTCTCGATATATACCGTCTCATCCGTCATTACGGAAGCGGCAAGAATAGGAAGTGCTGCATTCTTAGCACCCCCTATTTCAACTTCACCTACTAATGGATTTCCGCCTTTGATTGCGTATTGTTCCATTGAATCTACCTCATGTTCAGGTTTTAAAACTTATTATCCCAAATACAAAATATACTATTCCCTATCTTGCTTTATACCATATTTTGACGCATTTGTAAATAGCAACCGCATTTTTAATTCA
Source organism: Acetatifactor sp. (assembly GCA_045539535.1). Taxonomy (GTDB): domain Bacteria; phylum Bacillota; class Clostridia; order Lachnospirales; family Lachnospiraceae; genus Acetatifactor. The sequence goes on along the minus strand of JAZQFO010000007.1, from coordinate 25,971 downwards.
GGTACTTCAAAGGATTCACCTGGCTGCCATTTATCAAAATCTCAAAATGCAGATGAGGTCCGCTACTAATACCCGTATTACCACTGAGTGCAATGCGGTCACCTTGTCGTACACTCTGACCGGATTTTACCAAAACCTTAGACAAATGCGCGTATCTGGTCTGGCGTCCGTCCTCATGATTGATATAAACCACATAGCCGTATCCGCTACCCCATCCGGCCTTGGCTACCGTACCGCCACAGGATGCGTAAACAGATGTGCCTGTAGGCACCGCCCAGTCAACACCCTTATGATAGGTACTTGCACCCTTGGTAGGCGCGCTTCTGCGTCCAAATCCGGAAGACAGTCTTCCGCCGGAAATAGGCTTTACATAGGTAGGAGGAATCTTGGTACCCCGCTCCACAATTTTAGGAACAGCCTCCATGACAACCTCTTCCTTCAAAATCTCTCTGGAAACCTCTTTATCATTCAAATAGTACACATCTGCCACAATCTTACGGAAACCTGCGGAAGGCTGCTGATGCACCTTGGTCTGGGTAGTATACCACTCGTCATTTTCTATATAGATGGTATCCGCGTCATAGATTTCCTCGTAGTAATTCTCTTCCATGCGCTCCACGGAAAGCTCAGGTTCCGGCACTGTAATAATCAGCTTATCACCCTCACGGATGGTAGAGTTGGAATCCGTCAGCTTGTCACTGTTGAGCTCAATAATTTTATCGATGGGAATATCCACCTTGATGGCAATCTCGGAAAGGGTGTCGCCGGACTGAATGGTATATTCACCGGGTGTCTCCTGCTCCTTGATAACCTGATCAATGGCTGTCTCCAAGGTAGCAATCTGACTCTGGGGCAGATAAGCCTCCACAATCTCCACTTCCTCCGAGAAGTTCACAGACTTAAGGCCCAGCTCAAAATCCTCGAAATCCTTTTCCTGTCCCTCATAGAGGTTGTCTCCAATCTGTGCCATAACCGTCTCTACGCCGGCTGCCACAAAACCGGTTGCCGCTCCGGCTTCAGGCTCTTCATTTTCCAGCACCTGAGCAGTCAACACAGAAAATGCCCTATCTGTGTCACGCACCAGATTCACATCAAACAAATGCTCTGTGTCATACTTGTCCACTGCCGCCTGTAAAAGGCTCTCCACCTGGTCTGCACTGCCCAGATTCACTACATACTCATTCACCTTCATGGTGTAGGCGCGCTGCATGGTCTCCATTACATTTTCCTCCAGCGCTGCTTTCATACGGCTCTGCACATCCGCCTCGTCATCAAGCTGCCCCCAGAGCACCTCCTCGCCCTTCACCGTCATATCTGCATCAATAAAGGTAAGCTCCTTGCTCTTTGAAGCAATTTCCTTGCGGGCCTTTACCAAAAGCTTCTCAGCCACAACCTCATCGCCCACAACACCCACTTCCTGTTCGTTAATATAAACACGAAACAAGTTATTGCCCTGGCTCTTAAAGCCCTCATATCCATCCAGAAACAGGGAGCATACAAACATGGTGAAGAACGAAACACAAATATATGTAATTTTCGCTTTTTTACCAAATAAATTCATCTATTCAAAAATTCCCCGACGTATTTTGTAACAATTTTGTAACACTTTGCGCTTAAACATTTCTATTCTACCAACATTTATATCACTTGTAAAGTGAATCTTTCAGAGGTACAATAATCCTAGTACAACGATTTCGAAAGGAGGTCCCGCATGGAACAGCAAATTATTTTTCACATCGATGTCAACTCTGCTTTCTTGAGCTGGACCGCCATCGAGATGCTTGCTGACGGCGAGACTACAGATATCCGCGAAATCCCTGCCATCATCGGTGGTGATTCCGCCACACGCCACGGCATTGTACTAGCCAAATCCATTGCCGCCAAGTCCTATGGCATACAGACCGGAGAGCCTGTGGTAAATGCCTTCCGCAAATGCCCCAACTTGGTCATGGTACCGCCTAATCACCGAAAATATGAAGAACACAGCCGTGCGCTTATGGCTTTTTTGTCCGATATCTGTCCGGATATTGAGCAGGTCAGTATCGATGAGTGCTATATGGATTATTCCCCTATTGCATCCCGATATACATGCCCCGAGGCTGCTGCCGCCTGTATCAAAGACGCCGTATATGAACAGTTCGGCTTTACCGTAAACATTGGTATCTCTGACAAAAAAGTATTGGCCAAGATGGCCTCCGATTTTAAAAAGCCCAACCTGGTTCATACACTTTACTCTCATGAGATTAAGGAAAAGCTTTGGCCGCTGCCCGTATCGGATCTGTTTACCTGTGGCCGTTCCAGCGCCCAAACGCTTCAAAAACTAGGCATCCGCACCATCGGCGAACTTGCCTGCACCGACCTTTCCATTTTAGAATCGCACCTGAAAAGTCACGGACGCACCCTGTGGAATTTTGCCAACGGCCGGGATGACTCCATTGTGGAAACCACCCGTGCCAAAGCCAAAGGAATCGGCAATTCCACCACCCTGCCCCGCGATATAACCGACCGGGCAGACGCACACAAGGTCCTCTTAGAGCTTTGTGAATCTGTGGGTAAAAGACTGCGCGCCTCCCACAGCATGGCTGAATCCATCTGCACCGAAATCAAATACAATACCTTCAAAAATGTATCTCATCAGATGCCCCTGGACAGTCCCACCGCATCTACAGATATCCTCTATCGGCATGCCTGCAGGCTGTTCGACGAGCTTTGGGACAACACACCCATCAGACTCTTAGGCGTACGCACCACTAAGCTGGTGGAGGAAGGAACCCCTGTCCAGCTAAGTCTCTTTGATTATCAGGCACCTGTTTCCGAGAAACAAAAAAGGCTGGATGCTGCTTTGGACAACATCCGAGCCCGATATGGCAAAGATGCAATAAAACGAGGCAGCCTGTTAGACTCCCCAAAATGACACCGATCCCGGTTGATATATTGGTGTATTCATATATGAATCCTGCAGATAGGGACCTATATATCTATCTACGGAACGCTTTCGCTCCGTGAAAAAACGTAGCGGCACATAAGATTGCCAAGTACGCAATCTAAGTGCCGACGTTTTTCAAGGTCTCGTAGATAGACATATAGGCCCCTATCTCATATTCACACATACAACTACACCAATATATCAACCGGGATTTAGCAATTAACGCTTTCGAACGCTGTATCCGAAGGTACCCAGGGGGGCTCCGCACTCGAAGTAGGTGCCGTGGGAGTAGACAATGGGTTCCGCTTTTTCCAGGTGGAATTTACGGTTTTCGTCCATGTATTTCTCATCTGCATGGACGGCCACCACATCTGCCAGAAACATATCGTGAGAGCCAAAGGCCAAAACCTCTCGCACCTTGCACTCAATATTCACAGGACTCTCTGCTATGAGCGGCGCCTTTACCACCGAAGCCGGTGCTGCCGTCAAATGCATTTCTTTGAATTTGTCCACATCTCTTCCGCTTTTCACACCACAATAATCTGTGGCATATACAAGCTCCTTCGTGGTCAGATTGATTACAAACTCTCCGGTTTCTTTCAAAATCGGATAAGAATATCTCTCCGGTCGCACCGAGATGGACACCATGGCAGGATTGGTACAAACAGTACCTGCCCACGCCACCGTCAGAATATTATTACGCCCTTCCTTATCCGCCACACTTACCATTACCACAGGCAATGGATACAGCATATTTCCGGGCTTCCAAATCTCTTTTGCCATACCTGCTCCTAAACCATACCCATAATACTCAAAATCTGCAAAATCAGACTCAATCCGGAGGTGATCAATGCAGCAATGGATACCTTCTTGATAAAGCTTACTCTTGCACTCATAGGTCTTAAGGTATAATCCAGATTCTCATTTTGCTTGTTATTCTCCTCACCCATGGCAGCCTGTACATTTCGGTACACCTTCACGCACTCTCTGTGCACAAAGTCATTGGCGCCGCTTAAGTGACTCTGCAAATCTGCCTTCATCTCACTCAGCTGGGCCTCCATGGTGCCGCTCTGCTGATCCAAAGCACTGCGGATACCGTCCATCTGACCTTCCTGATTGCTCTTAAGGTTGCTTACCTGAGCCTTCACCATGCTGCGCATGCTGTCCAGCTGATCCTCCAGGGAAGTTTTCATATTCTCATACTGCGCATCCTGCAGACCCTTAATGCCATCCAACTGACTCTGCTGCATACCCTTGATACTCTCCATCTGGGTCTGCTGCATACCGCGAAGACTCTCTGCCTGCTGGGCCTGAATACCCTTGATACTCTCCAACTGCATGGACTGGGAATCATTAAGCGCACTGATACGCAAGTCTAATTCACTGCGGAGCGCTTCCAGCTGCTGAGCCTGAGCAGATTTCATAGACTCCAACTGCTCTGCCAAAACTTCATTAGCCACACCTGCATCCCCATTACCGGCAGAATCCTGCATCGCCTGCCAGATATCCAAAAGCTGCACGCGCAACTCATCTGTATTCAACTGGGCAGAATCCATCTTATCCTTGGCAGTCTCAACTGCCTGTTCCATCTCCACACAAATCTGCTTCATGCGGTTCAAACAGCCGGTGTACTCCTCCACCTGCACCTTCAGGCGGTTCATCTCCTCTGTTTCAGCTGCAGCGTTGGCTTTAATCAGCTCATTTGCAGTAAATTTCTGTGCCAGCTTGTCCATAAATGTATCCATTTGATTTCCTCCGAACATGTTCGTAATCATTACCATCTCAAAATCTGCATTTTCATGCTAATGCTCTTATTTTAGCATCTTTTTGGCAGTATGACAACTCCCACCAATGCAAAGAATTTAATTATTTCAAGAAGTCCCGGTTTGTTTATTTGTGTTTCTCATTCAACAGTAGATATCATAAACACAAATAAACAAACCGGGACTTCTTTAACCAACTATTTACACCATGTTCATATTTTGTTCATAAACGTCTGATATATTTTTATTAAGGACAGATAAGACAGTAGATAATTTTTTCATAATAGCCCGGGTGCCGTGCGTGGTATCCGGGCACTCCTCATTTTATGGGGATATATTGGTGTTTTGCGCAAAGTCGCAACATTCCGCGCGGCAAACATTCTGAACAACAAAAAAGCTCCGGGCCCCTCCATTTTCAAGGGGCCGGAGCTTATATTTTGTTATTAAGGGCCACATAAAGCCCTAGCTGACTATTCAGCCCTTGTACTGTTCTGGCTCAGCTCCAAAATCTCATCATTCAGTGATAACATCTTGGCATCCAGATCCGACACCATGCGGGCACACTCCACCAATTCTTCCTTGATATGTTGAGGCGCATCTCCTTCGAATTTATAGTGAATCTTGTGCTCCAAGCTTGCCCAGAAATCCATAGCAACCGTACGAATCTGAATCTCCACCTTGGTATCCACAATTCGGTCTGACAGATACACCGGCACCGTAATAATCATATGATAGCTCTTGTAACCGCTGGCCTTGGGATATGTAATGTAATCCTTTACACCAATTACCCGGATATCCTTCTGTTCGCTGATCATGTCGGCAATCCGATAAATATCCGAGGTAAATGAACAGATAATACGAATGCCCGCCATATCATTCACATACTTGACCATGTTGTCTATGGTCGACTCATACCCCTGACGCTTGAGCTTCTTTACGATACTCTCCGGTGTCTTGATACGCGCTTTTATATGCTCGATGGGATTGTACTGATGTACATGTTGGAACTCATCATTCAGAATCGCCATCTTTGTTTCCATTTGTCTAAGAGCCGCATTATAAACCAGCGTCACTTCCTGCCAGCTGTCAATACCCTCTCCACCTGATACTGTTAAATCCATTTTTACTCCTTCTCCATTTGTCTGCTTCCAATTAATACAAATTTATTATAACATAGATTCCTGCAAAAATGTATATAATTCACAAAATATTAATGCTTTTTTAAGAATAGTTGTGGTTTTTGCCCACTTTCATCAGTCCTATCCACTATATATATGTTTGCACTCCCCCGCTTATGAGAAGAAATTTTGCACAAATCATCTTGAATTCGAACCGAATATGACATAGAATAATGCATGAGGCATTTTGCCAAACTGTTATACGGCAGCTAAGACTGAAGGGAGGTACTGATTGTGCGCATCTGGGCCAAGCTTTTTGAAAATAATCATATGTTAAAAGATACAGTTGTGGAGGATGAAAGCAATGACACCCGGACTCACAAGGTTTTTCGTTCCTTAGAGGAAACCTGCCGGCGCTTCGATCTGGGCCAGCCCATCTGGCTGGACAAAAACATCAATGAATTTAAGCGCCATGCCAAGACCCGTTTCTACCAGGACAGCTTCATCGAATCCATCGATTTTGATTATCTGGAATTTCATGTGATTGAAGAAGATTGAGCTGACAATTTTTCTATACAGTTCCCAATGTTTTCCCGCAGAGGCAAAACCTTTGCGGGATTTTTTTCCTTTTTTTACATTTTTTATTGACATCTTCTTAAAACAATAGTAATATCAAAGACGTAAGACGTAGTTTTGAAAACTACATGTCGAACTGTTTGTATAGCATTTCGTGTTTTTGAATATACTAGGAAGCAAATACATGTTTTGAGGAGGTCTATTATGCAGATTACCATTCGTGAACCAAGTAACGCAATCACTCATTTTATAGCCATGATGCTGGCCGTTTTCGCCGCAGTTCCCCTGCTTGTAAAGGCCGGCCTTTCTACTGACAACAGCAATTTTATTGCTATGGTCATCTTCATGACCAGCATGATCCTGCTCTATGGTGCTAGTGCCATGTACCATACGGTAAATGTGGAAGATAAACAGCTGCGCATTTTCAAAAAAATTGATCACATGATGATTTTTGTATTAATTGCAGGCTCCTACACCCCTGTATGTCTGATTGTACTGGGTGGCGAACTGGGCTATCAGCTTCTGGCTTTGGTATGGGGCATCGCATTTGCAGGCATCATCATCAAGGCCTGCTGGGTAACATGTCCCAAGTGGTTTTCATCCCTGATTTATATTGCCATGGGCTGGGTATGCGTCCTGGTATTCGGACAGCTGCTCTCCACCCTGCCTACCCCCGCATTCCTATGGCTTTTGGGCGGCGGGATTGTTTACACAATCGGTGGCGTCATCTATGCATTAAAGCTTCCGATTTTCAATTCCAAACACAAAACCTTCGGCTCACACGCCGTATTCCATCTGTTCGTCATGGGCGGAAGCATCTGCCACTTCATCTTCATGTACCTGTATGTGGCGTAAAATCTGTTAATCGCATTGAAAAAGACTGCTGTCCGGCTTAGTCCGGCACAACAGTCTTTTTGTCTGTATATGGATATATGTAGTAAAAGAGGGGGTATATGTCCTACCACAGGACCTTGGAAAACGTCGGCACTTAGGATGTGTACTTCACATCCTTATGTGCCGCTACGTTTTCCACGGAACGAAAGTGTTCCTGTGTAGGATATATACCCCCTCTTTTCATTACATATATCCGTTTGGATTATTCTTCTGCCATCTCCATGCATCTGCACACATCTCACGGATGCCGTACTCTGCGGTCCAGCCAAGCTCCTCTTTTGCCTTAGTAGGATCTGCATAGCAGGTATCAATGTCACCCGCACGTCTCTCCTTGATTACGTAAGGAATCTTCAAGTCGTTGGCTTCTTCAAAGTTCTTTACAATGTCAAGCACACTGTAACCTACACCGGTACCCAGATTGTATACCTTAAGCCCCGCCTTTTCCTCTACCTTCTTCAAGGCTTTTACATGGCCTTTTGCCAAATCAACCACATGGATGTAGTCTCTCACACCGGTACCGTCGGGAGTATCATAATCATCACCAAATACACCAAGCTCTTTCAGCTTACCCACTGCCACCTGAGTGATGTAGGGCATCAGGTTATTGGGGATACCATTGGGATTCTCGCCCATGGTACCGCTCTTGTGTGCACCGATAGGGTTGAAGTAACGAAGCAGAATCACATTCCACTCCGGATCTGCCTTCTGAATATCAGACAAAATCTGCTCCAACATGGATTTGGTCCAGCCATAGGGGTTGGTACACTGTCCCTTAGGGCATTCCTCTGTAATAGGCACAAATGCAGGGCTTCCGTAAACGGTAGCACTGGAGGAGAAAATAATATTCTTCACGCCATGCTTTCTCATCACATCCACCAAAGTCAATGTGCCTGCAATATTATTCTCATAGTACTCCCAAGGCTTCTGTACAGATTCACCCACAGCCTTCAAGCCGGCGAAATGAATTACTGCATCCACCTTCTCTTTGTTAAAAATCTCTTCCAAAGCTTCTCTGTCCAAGATATCTGCCTTATAAAAAGGCACCTTCTTGCCGGTAATCGCCTCCACTCTCTCAAGAGACTTCTCGCTGGAATTACTTAAATTGTCCAGCACCACCACATCATATCCGGCCTCCTGAAGCTCTACAACGGTATGGCTTCCGATAAAGCCCGCACCACCTGTTACCAAAATACTCATATTTTTGTCCTCCTATAGGATTCTTTCAACCGACACTGCATCGGCATTTTGCAATTCTACAGCACTACGCCGTTTTTCTCCAAAAGTGCTCTGGCACTCTCCACAGAATCCACGCCTGTAGCATTCTTAATGGGTGCAAATTCCTTCTCACGAACCACCTCAAAGGGCAGACAGGACTCCAACTCATGAATCATATCCAGCACCAGATTCTCAAACTTATATCCGTTGGGCGCCTCAGGCTTCACAAGCTGGCCGTTCTCATCCAGATAAGGAATCTTCTTCTCCACAATGTGAAGGGGCATCTCTGAAGCCATCATCTCCTCCAGCTCCTTCACATGGAACAGGTAATTTAGAATCACACCAAAATAATATGCATAATCGCCCTTTTCATCCCGGGCATTCATCATCTCTTCTGTAAGCTCATAATACTCCACAATGGAAGGTCTGCCGTCCTCCAAACACATCACGCCAACCTTTTCGTCAGGAGCGCTCTTACGCACCACCTTAGAACCTACCACACAGTTTCTCTCAATGGTAGCACCCACAAAGCAAGGATCTGCAATGCGCTGCAGCACATTATCCACTGCGAATACATTCAGCCACTCAATGCCCTCACTGTGCACCATATCAAGCAGACCATTTCTCTGCAGGGAAATAAACCATCCGCCGTTACCATTAGGAGATGTAGAAAGTCTGCCCTTCTCCTCCAGGTAAATCTTGCCGTTATAATCCGTAGCAGCAGCCATCTCCTGCTTAAAGAAGTGAATGTACTCTTCCTTATAGCCGAAGTAATTCTTCTCCTTCAAAAATTTCACGGTAGCCTCATGGTTTTTGTCACTGGTCATCACAAACAGATGAATCCATGCATCCGCCTGTTTTACCACATCCATCAGATTATTGATCAGGCACTCAAAAATATAAAGCTCTCTGGTCAGACCCACATTGTACATACCCTTGGGATCATCAGAGCCCAAGCGGGTACCCATTCCGCCTGCCAAAAGCACGGCACCTACCTGACCTTTGCGGATTGCTTCCAAACCGGTATTGGTAAACTGTTCACGATTGGCCTCAATCTCATCCAGCTGCATTGCTGCCAAAGGAGAAATCACGCCCTTCTTGGCCAAATCCTCCTTATGCAGACATGCCTCCAAAATACTCATATCCGTGGCATCAATCTGCTCCAAAAAGGCCTCCTGTTCGGCCTTAGACAACTCATCAAAATATTTTAAAACATGTAACTGACCGTATTGCTCCAGCTTTTTTTTCGCCTGCTCCAAAGTCATTTCTTTTCCCTCACTTTTGCGTTATTCTCCACTGTTATCATATGTAATACCTCTGTGGGAGATATTGGTATAAGCATAACATAATATATTTTTTTCGTCATCGTTTTTAAACAATTTTTCAAAAAGATTTAAGAAAAACCACAAGAATGCCTACAAATCCAAATCCCCGAAGAAATCCTCGTATCCCAACTGTTCTGTTTTGTATCTCATAAGCCATGCCTTAAGCTCAGGTCTGTCCTCACCCACATCTGCCAGCATCCCATCAAAATTATCCGCCGTGATACATCCCAAATCTGCAAACAGTTGGTAATAATCCTTGTCATCTCCATGCTCCTCCAGAATAACCTGCCAGGCTTCTTCTGTCTCACAGCCCTTGGTATGCTCCCTTAAGTACGCCTCCAGTCGGGCTTTTACATCAGAGTCCAATCCCTGCGTATAAATCAGCCTCAAAAGGGCCAGGCGAACCTTTCGCCTCCTGCGGCCATTCTGATAAGCTGCCATGTCCGTACTGCCGTAATCCTCCTCGCCGCAAAGCACCTGTTTGGAATATCCTTCCGTATCCGGGCTTTGCAAAATTACCTGCATGCGGGCATCCCATTTTCTCACCCACTCTTTGCTTCCGGCCTCCCCGGCATCTAACAGATACGGTGCATCCGCTGTAGTTACAGCTGCTGCCAAAAGGGCCGCCACCCATTCCTGGCAGCCTCCCACATATACATATTTAAGCCTCTTACAATCCAGAAATACAGATTTACCAAAGACCGGACAGCCCTCAAACAGCACCGTGTGCAGATTATCACAGTAAGCAAAAGCCCAGTCCCCTACCTGCTTCACGCAAGCAGGCACCGTTACCCTGCGAAGATTCTTTTTGCTCAAAAAAGCCTTTCGCTCTATGGCCTCCACCGGCACACCATTTTCCAGCTTTGGAATCTGAAGCTCGCCAATCATATTCCCATTCATCATAATCCAAGCTCCGCAATCTGGGCCTTAATATTGTCGCTGCGCTCGCTGAGCATCAGCTCCTGACTGTGACGGCTGTAAGGCTCACAACCAAAGGTAGCGATAAACTGGGCACCGGCATTGTCTACGGTAAGCTCTGTCACCAGAATCAGCATCTCATTTCCCTGGGCGAAAGCTTCCTCCACAAAGGCAAATAAGGCCTCAAGACGTCCCTTTGCCCACTCGGTGCTGCGTCTCATAATATCCACTTCAGTATCATATTTTTCCTTAACATACGCAAAGGCCTCTTCACCGGTGGCAAAATTCCGATACGCCACCTCTCTTTGACAATCTGACAGAAAACGGATTACCTTTACAAGTTTTCTTCTATCTGCATCAGACAATGCATTTGCAGTCTGCAGATTATGCAGCTGCTTGTCCTTACCCACGGTCAGCTCTCCCAAAAGAGGAATCATCTGCTCTCCCTGGGCACCTTCTGCTTTGGCCTTCACCACCTTAAGAGGTGGAAGCAGCTCCTTCAAGTAGGCTCCTCTCTCCATCACATCCTTCATATCCGCAAGCACCCGGTCTAACAGCATGCCCAGCAAAGACAAGCGCTCATCAATAGGCGCCTCCTTAGCCCTTGCTATGGCCTGCACAGAGGGTGTGCCGTCCAATATGTCATTGATCTGATAATCTTTTTTATATTTGTTGTATAAGTCATAGTAGGCTGTAAACTCCTTGACAATTTTATCATTGCGAATATATTGTCCTACCAGACTCTCCTCCACCGTAAGCTCCTCCTCTTCATACAAGAACAGCATCTGGGACAAATCCTCCCAGCCTCTGGCAGTCACATAGCTTCGGCCCTTGGTGGTCATCTCCATACAATAAAAATATTCTTTTTTCAAATCCAGAAAATTGGTAATGGCCGGATGAAGGCGTCTGTCCCTGGCATACTCCTTCCAGATACGGATATCCGGCTCCACCTCCACAAGCTTCAGACGGTCCATGGTCACCACATCAAATTCACGCACGGATTTGTTGTACTCCGGGGGATTGCCGGCCGTTACGATGACCCAGCCCTCCGGCACCTGATGTCTGCCAAACACCTTATACTGCAAAAACTGCAGCATGGAAGGCGCCAAAGTCTCCGACACACAGTTGATTTCATCCAAAAACAGGATTCCTTCCTTGATACCGCTTTCCTCCATAGTCTCATAAATAGAGGCAATAATCTCGCTCATGGTATACTCGGACACCTGATACTCCCGCCCATCATAAGTCTTCTGGGTAATAAAGGGCAGACCCAAAGCGGACTGTCTGGTGTGGTGCGTCATGGAATAAGACACAAGCGCCACACCAAGTTCCTGGGCAATCTGCTCCATAATGGCAGTTTTGCCGATACCCGGCGCACCCAACAGAAAAATAGGCCGCTGACGCACCACCGGCACCCGATACTCTCCCAATTCATCTTTCTTCAAATATAAATTCACGGAATCCTTGATGTATTCCTTAGCCTGCTTAATATTCATCCGCTTCCTCCTCCAGCAAGTCACTGTCCAAAATCACTTTAAGACTCCAGGGCGGTACCGGTGCCCGGTTGTCGTCCTCATCCAAAAAAGCAAAAATCACATCCATATCCAGCATGCGCTCCGGGTAGATTCCATAGCCATCCGTAAAATAAATCAGACCTTTCAGATTCTCAAACTCGCCCTGTTCTTGTAGCTGTTCCAAATAAGTAAACACCGGTCTAAAATCCGTAGCGCCAAACCCACTGAGCTTTCCATATTTTAAAAATGTCTCAAAATCTTCGTCACAGGTGATTTTTGTATCACTCTGCACCTCATTGTCACACTGGATGATGTGCACGTTCATTTTGTGAAAGAAATTCTCCGTGCTCTTTAAAATCGAATAGGTCTTTCGCAAAAAAGCCTTTACAAGGGGACCTCTGCAGGATGCAGAAGTATCAATGGCAATGGCAAATTCCTTGATCTTGTGGGCTTCCTTGTATTCCAGGGGCTCAATCAGGGGCAGATTGCCATAACATTCCAGGCCATAGGTGTAATAAATATAATCAAATTCGTCATCATTTACAGTAATATCCTCACCCATCACCGTAAAACGTTTCAAAATCTCACTGTAATCGTACTTGTCTCTGGTAGTCTCCTCCAGATTCTTCTCCAGGGTCTCCGCTCCTGATTTGGCCTTTGTAAAAGATTTCAAATCGGCCTTGATTCGCTCGCTGATCTTCTTCCACTGCTCCAGTGTAATCTCCAGATTTTCCACCGGCTTCCACAGTACATGGCTGTCCCTATAAAAGAGCCTGCGCAGCTCCTCATACTCACGCTCTGTCAAAGGATTACGCCGCAAATACCGATAAATCCGCTCTGCCGTCAGCGCGCCGATATCCTCCTTCAGAATCTTAAGCTTCCGCATACAATCCCCGTCCGATTCCAGGGAAACACCCGGCAGCTTAAGCTCCAATATCACATTCTCCACTGCAATATCCGCCGCCATATCCCAAAGCCCGGTTTCTAACTTGTCATACTGAAAGCTGTGGGCAAACACACAGTGAAACAAAGTATGCAGATAGGTTCTGGCCACAAGCTTGCTGTCAGACTGATAAAGCTTCAATACGAACACCGGATCGTAGTAGCACACCTGTCCGTCTGCAGCGATGCCGCCAAGCCCGTTTTGCTCCCGCCAGGGAAGTCTTGCCAGCGCCGTATCCAGAAACCGAAGGTGCATCAGAAGGTCATCATGGGCAAGCTTTAGTATTTGAGCGGCAAGAGATGAAATTTTCACTGAGTCTCCCATGATATCCCTCCTTTTAAGTTCATGCGGTCTTCACTTCAATTATTTTATCATGCGTACTGCTTCCATACAAGTCGTGCTCTTTTCTTTTCCATCAATATATATTATAATCAAAGAGACAGAAAGGAATGTACAACTATGCTTATAGATTTATTTATTTTCGCGCTTAACGCAGTGATGCCCATCATCCTTTTGATTGCTCTGGGCTACTATTTGAAAAGAAAGGGCCTTTTTACCAAGGAGTTCCTAAAGGTAGGTAACAAAACTGTATTCCGGGTACTTCTGCCGGTACTGCTCTTTACGAATCTGGCCAAAATGGACAACTTTGCCGTACTGAGGACCGATTTGGTGCTTTATGTTACCCTGGCCATAGGAGCACTTTTTCTCATTGGCCTTATTTTGGCGGCCTTCACCCCGGACAAGCGACAAAAAGGCGTCATTCACCAGTGTGTATTCCGCTCCAATTTTGCATTGATTGGTGTGCCCTTGGCCCAGCTTCTGGCCGGTGACAGCGGTGTACAGTCCGCAGCCGTGCTGTCCACCTTTACCATACCAATCTTTAATATTTCAGCAGTCATCGCCCTATCTGCATATACCGGCAACCAGACCGGCGCCGGCGCTAAAATAAAAAAGATTCTGAAAGATATCTTAAAAAATCCGCTGCTTTGGGGGGTATTTTTAGGCGTAACCTATGTATACATTAAGCCATTATTCAACGCATTCCCCGAAGCAGTTACCGGCTTTTGCAGCAAATTCACGTTTCTATGGACCGGCCTTGATTACCTGGCCAAAGCTTCCACACCGGTATCCTTGCTGGTACTTGGTGGCCAATTTGAGTTAAGCCATATCAAAGGCCTTCGCAAACAAATTATCACCGGTGTATCCGGAAGACTTCTTTTCGCGCCCTTACTGGGCGTGGGTGGTGCGGTAGCTTTGCAACTGTTAGGCATTATACACTTTGACAGCGGCATCTACGCTGCACTGATTGCCCTGTTTGCCACCCCTGTGGCAGTAGCCAGTGCCATCATGGCAGAAGAAATGGATAACGACGGTGCCTTGGCCGGTCAGCTGGTGGTATGGACCACACTGCTGTCAGCTGTAGTTATCTTTTTGGCAATCGTATTATTGCGTGGATTAGGATTGCTGTAAATATCTTTCCTATAAAGCAAAAATGCCCCAAGCCTTAAGCTCGGGGCATTTATTATGTATTCTGTTAATTACAACCAGAAGGATGTCAGTCTCAGATTCCAGATAATGTCATTGAGCTGCTTCTGACAGTCAAACAACTCTGTAGCCACATCTGCTACCTTATCACCCAGATCCTGCATTGCATCACGGTTCTCAACCATTGCCTTCATGTACAGGGAATAAGTCTCCAGGTTGCCTTCAAACTGGTTCTTAATCTGAAGCAGCAGTGACTCCAATGCATTACGGTAGTCGGCACTGTAATCCTCGCACATACTGTCTGCAATATTTACCAGCATCTTTTCAACATCCTGAATAAATCCGGCTTTATCAAGATACTCACCCTTAAACATCAGGAAGTTCTCTGTACGGCAGTGAGAATCATACAACTCACCCCAGTTGGTAATACCGGGCTTAACCACCTGAGGCACCGGTACATCTAAGAAGAACTTCTTAGCAGCCTTGCTGATGTTACCGTTTTCCATAATGGTCTGCTTTACAGCATCCATAAAGGCATCTCTCTTGCCCTCAAGAAGCAGCTTTCTCTGAGTCAGAAACTGATCTGTATACTCGTCAATCGCACGGTTAATCATGTCGCGCACATTGTCCTTATCACGATCCTTGACCTTTACACGGCCCAGGATTCCGAGGAACCATCCTCTAAGCTCCCTGTCCATGTAGTTTTTGGTATTACCTACTATGGCGCTGTAGAGCGTAGCTCTGTCCAATCCCAGAGCCTTAACTGCCTCCTCAGGGATAGGGGTATTCTCGGGAATAGAAGAAACACTGTACTCTCTCTCGATGGTTTCATTGATGGTCTTACGAAGCTCAACAATGTTCTTCTCAATCTCCTTAATCTCCTCACGATTACTCTCACGAAGAGATACTGCACGGTTACTCAACTTAGACAATGCCTTATCTACACTGTCGATAATTGCAGATGCTTTAACAGCGGAAGCATACTTCTCACCATACTGCAAAATCTCGCTCTCCAATGCATAGAGACCTGCTGCAACCTCCAAAACGGAAGTGTCATCCTTTCTCTCCTGCGCATCATTCAAAGCATCCTCGCAACGTTCAATCATACGATTGGTTGCAAACTCAGACATTGCACATCTGTTTTCTCTATAGCAATAACCGCCGAACTTGTCGGTCATGTTATTGAGACCCTTGTTGAACTCGCACTGCTCCTTCTCGGATGCAATACCATTCTTTACAGCTCTTGCTGCATAACCAAACTTTGCAGAGATGAAGAACAGCTTCTTATCAGCCAATCTGATGGAAAAAGCATCATCATCCTTGTACTTAATCTGCTCATGCTGCAAATCTTTTCTTGCATCTGCATCAATACTGTCAGACCAGTTGATTACAAACAGGGAACGACCGATATCGATACTGGTCTTGCTGTTCTTTTCTTCTGTCTCCTTCAGATACTTCAGCAATGCATTATTACCGCTACCCTCAGTCTTGTTGGGTGCAGCCACGAAAATCAGAATGGACTGCTTCTGCTCAGACAATGCATCCATCAAAACAGTCTGATGATCTGCATAGTTACTGTCCGTACCGGGAGTATCGTAAATAACATACTGAACGCTGGGGCTATCCAGAGCAACCGGGAAACGGATTCTGATGTCAGAAGAAACATCATCCATACCGTTTAACATAGTCAGAATTGCGCGAATCTGATCATGCTGCGCCAGCTTCTCAACCATAACACGGTTGACCTCACCCTGAATCATCTCCTTGGTCTCATTTCTCATAGGACCACAGGTAAATTCAAAGCACTCTTTTACCTTATTCCACATCAAAGCAGTATAGCTGTTACCAATCTCAAAACTGATGGTTACATTTTCATTTGCCTTAGGACTGGAGATGCAGAACATCTTAGCAGTCTCAGAAGTAATCTTCTCAGGCAAAATCTTATATCCCAGCAAAGCATTAATCAGCGTAGACTTACCTGCACTATAAACACCGGTGAAACACAAGCTCACCGCATTATCATTCAGACTGTCAATCTTGTCATGAATGTTGCGTCTCTCCTCATCAATCTGCTCTGCAAAGCTCTCCGCACTCTTCTTGACATTTTCATTCTCAAGAGGAATCTCAAACAGCTTCTGTCTGTGCTTACGCAAAATCTCGGTAGCCTGCTCACCATACTTCTTAACCTCAGCAAAAGTATGTGCCATATCAGGCAACTCCGCCATCAACGTAGGCGTAATCTTGCAATCATCCGACTCTGCATTATAGTACTCTGCCATCTGTACAAAGTCTTCATAGTCCATTTTCGTGGTTACTACCTGCATCTCAATCTCCGAATGATCTTCAAATGCATTGGCAATATCCTCGAAGAAAGCATTACCGTGGTCCTGAAGTACAAAGTTACCCTTTGCATTCATGTAATCCATCAGAGGACAGTCCGCCTTAATAGCAATCTCCTGTCCATCCAGGAAACGGTGAAACTCCACTTTCTTCTTGGCCGGATGATACTTCATCTGTAAAACCTGTTTACTCATGCTAACCTCCCAATTTATCCACACGATTCTAAAAATCGATATAACCAATCCAATGGGGTATAAGCTCATCCAACCCAAAGATGAACCCTATTTCCCCAGCATGATATCATTTACATTATAACTCATTTGCAGCAGATAATCAATGCGCAATTGCAGACAAATTGTGATATTTTTTTATCAAAAAACCACTGCAGATGACTCCGCAGCGGTTTTGTCTGACATATGTACCTGTATCACTCATTTTATCCGCATTTGTGCAGGTATTTTTCTTTGGTAGCAAGCCCTCCGCGGATGTGACGTTCCGACTTGTTCACATCCAATACGCAACGGGCCTGCGATGCCAATGTGGGATTGATCTGCATAAGCCTATCGGTTACATCCTTGTGTACCGTAGACTTGCTTACCCCAAAGGCCTTGGCTGTCTGTCTGACAGTTGCATTGTTTTCGATAATATAATTGGCGATGCTGATTGCACGCTCCTCAATATAATCTTTCAAAGGAAAACCCCTCAGAATACTTTTTTACAATGTATGAAAGTTTCTGAAGGGTTATTACTTTCTTTTTCGCTATCTATTTGTATAACGAATCCTTTCTTCTGCACAACATTTGACTATTCTTCTTTTTACAAAGTAAATATGCTGCATTTTCCGTAAAGCGGCTATCTGACAGAAATCTCACCATCTGTCGAATACCGCTCTTCATTTTTAATGTACCATGCATCATTCCTATAAAATCGTATGGTAATACTCTATACAAACTTCCATCAGATGTATATAATTTTTGTACATGCCAAATTGTCATAGCTCCACCTCATACTTGCTCACTATAAAACAACTGTTTCGAGCTCTTCGGCTTCTCCGGATTCGACATCTTAATCTTTCCACATTCCACTAAAGGCATAATATACGTCTGAATGGCGTAAGTAACAGAAGACAATCCCAGATATTCACATATTTCCTTCCTTGTGCGAGGTGTTCTGCAGAACACTAAAAGATTATTGACATTTTCCAATTCCGGCTCCGTTTTACTGATATTCCCTGACTTGTAAAACGTCACAATAAAGCTACCTCTCTCATCCGCAAACTTCGGTTCCTTAAGATTATACTTTTCCATTTCTCTACGAATTGTCGGTATTCCGGAATATCTGTTTTCAGTAACACGCAATGTCTCTAACGCCAAAGCCAACACAGGATTTCTTGTATCCGGCTGCATTTTGCCTAACTGATCAACTTTAATTCTTCCGTATATTCCTCCCGGATTTCTGATTTCCATCCTGTCTTCATACATAATAATTTGTATCGGCATACCTTCCGTATGAATACTATAATCACGGTGAACCAGTGCGTTAATAATTGCCTCTCTAACTGCAGTAATAGGATAATCTGTCCTATCCTCACGCGCCCCGGTTTCCGGATTAATAATTGTTTTATTCTTCATATTCTTTTTTACAAAACGAATTGCTTCATCAAGCATCTCTGAAATACTACCTTCAATTCGTTGATTGTCCAAAAAGCGTTCTCCGGAATCACCAAGATTTCCAATCTCTGTTCCGGGTACAGCGATTGCAGTAACGCATAGCTGAGGAAAATACGCCTGTGGATACGGGCTGAAAATCATTGTCGCACTCAATGTCATTTCATTATTCCTAGTCACACTCATCAACTCATAGATACTTTCATTATCCATGTTTGATAAATTAGGCTTCCCTTTTTTTAGCAAATCAATATAGAGTGCTAATTTCTCTTGATTTAAAGAAGATAATGTTACCCTTTGCACCCCACGAATGTCATCTTGGTACTTCTTCCTGTATGCCTCGTAACTATAAACCTCATACTCCGTCATGGGCTCATCACTATCGCCTACACGCGTATAAGACCCCTTCAAACGACCTTTCCCTTTATAGAATACCGGTCTATCCGCCAAATCAACTCCCGGAATCTCAGCTGACACAAAAGACTTCCCGTCCTTTTCTATAACAGTTAACAACGGACGAACAACAGGTTCCATTTGCAAGCACTGCTCATTTATCTTTTTTTGTATATCCTGCGGATCATAAACTCCAACTTCTTTATAATCCTGCTTTTCATCTATTCCGAAAATAATGATTCCACCCTCATCCTGATTCGAAAAGCTGGACAACGAATCATACAAATGCTGTGGGCAACCCTTTTCTGCACTCTTTAATTCAAGAGTGTTTGTTTCAGACTTCATTTTTTGAACCATTTCGAGTTTTCCAATTAATTCTTCCGCTGTCATTTGAATTCCTCCATTTCTTAAGCTACATTTTAACATTCTTTTTACTTATATGCAAGAAACTCAAAAAATATTCAAAAACACAAATAGAAACTCAAATTTTTGTTAAACGAATTTCAGTTTCTTTATCTTATAGCTCAATAACTGAAAAATTAACTCAAATTCATTTGAAAAATTTAAGTTCTTGTTCTATTATTCATGAAGTTACAAAAGAGCAAGACATCTCTACCTTGCTCTCCTTAGTCTTGTACTCACCGGCTCCTCCACCATTTCCATCCTCTCCTGCTCTGCTATGTACTCACTTTCCTCCCCACACTTCATCACTGTTTCTTGCAATGCACGCTCCACCTTCCCTGCATTGGCTTCAATCAAAATCTTAAATAAGTAGTTAGCGGTATCCTCCGCCGAATTCGGATTGTGAAAACGATAATTTAGTTTCCTCTGCTTCAAGCGGAATCTCCACCCCCTCTGCTTGTCCTTCTTTCCAATACTATGAGACCCGCTCTTAAGTTAGACCTCATTTGAACCTATTCTACTTCAGACAAAACAGAAAGTCGTTACCCAAGTATTGTACAAAAAGTCTATTCCCACTGTACTTGCATTTTTCTGTAATTACAAAGTGGCAAACAGTGCATCGGTGCGCACCCGATAGCTTTTTGCTTGTTGTGGAGTATCCCCAATCCCCTCCAACCGTCAACTACGTTGTCCGGCTACGCCCTCATGATATGAGTGCTAAACAAATCTACCTAGAATACTTCATAATTGATTTCAACAAATCAACATCCTATCACTTCCTATCAATCTCCAGATAGATAAGATAAGTATTACTATACTCAGTATTATTAATATCAGTATTATTACATCGTTGTTTTGACGGGTCTGGAATCGTTGTTGCGGCCACTCTAGAATCGTTGTTTTGGCAGGTCTAGAATCGCGGAAACAACCGGCGATTAAATCGACTATATTTCATTTTCATCAATGTCAAACAAAAGGGCAGACTCCACAAACCAGAAATCTGCCCATACCAACTTTATTCAATTATTAGCCGAAGGCGTAGCTTCTTCAAAATGCAATTTGAAGAATTTAATGGGATTGGGATATTGTCCCAACAAGCAAAAAAGCTATCGGGTGCGCACCGATGCACTGCTTGCTGATTTGTGAAAGCACAATAATAGTCCTCTACTATAAATAGTATTGTGCCTGAGCACTCCACAACTCATAATACTTCCCATCTTCCTCACCGACCAACTTATCATGACTGCCGGTTTGCACAATAGCCCCCTTATCGAACACTGCAATTTCATCACAAAATTTACAGCTGGATAATCTATGACTAATGAAAACCGCAGTCTTTTCCTTCACCAAAGCATTGAAGTTTCCATATATTTCTGCTTCTGCAAAAGGGTCCAATGCCGCTGTAGGTTCATCCAATATCACAAAGGGCGCATCCTTGTAAAGCGCACGGGCCAATGCAATTTTCTGTAACTCGCCACCTGAAAAATCAATTCCCTCTGAATCGTATTCTCTTCCGATTGCCCGTTGCAAAGCATTTTTCTCTTTTGCATTAGGGTCATTATCAAGGGCTTTCAGCTTATCCCCCATTCCTGCACGAATCAAACATTCACGAACTTTCCCCTCATCATACTTATAATTAGCTGCCACATTTTCGCCAAGAGGAAAACCAAACAATGTGTAGTCCTGAAACACCACTGAAAACAACTCCATGTATTCATGGTAACGATATCTGGTGATATCAATCCCATTTAAGAGAATTTGTCCTTCTGTGGGATCATACAGACGGCATAAAAGTTTGATAAATGTTGTTTTACCGGAACCGTTTTCTCCCACAATTGCCAAGGTATCACCAATCTTAAATTTTATATTGACATGACGCAATGCCCAGGTGTCCGTGCGAGGATATTGAAATCCTACATCTCGAAATTCAATCTCGTAATCTATGTCATCCCGCTGTTCCACTGCAAGCGTTCCATGATACATATTGTTGGGGGAATCAATAAAATCGTAAAATTCAACAAGATATTGGTTATTATGAAAGAGTTTACCTATATCCGTGCTGATACCACAAAGTGCCTTGACAAATTTGTCAATTGCTCCTTGATACAATATAAAATTACCTATTCCCAAAACACCTATATAAGCTTTTGTCGCTGTAAACAAAAATATGGCAATGGTTAAAATGGTATTCAAAATAATAGAAAATGTGTTGTATCTAATGGTTGCCTTTTCTACTTTTGCAATCCAGTTGGGATGAAGCAGATACTTGCGGTATTCCTCCAATACAATACTGTTCAAATTGAATGTAATCATATCCGCACCCCAACGCCTATTCTGGCTTCTATGTCTGGAATTATTTTCAGCCAATTCCGTAACAGCCTCATTATTTACATTATTTCTTGCAATCGTAATCATAACCGAAAAAAAAGTACTAAACACAATTAACAACACAATCACAACTGCAGAAGCCGGGGAATTCATAAATCCCAAAACACCTGTATACTCACCGTTAGCACTTATAGTAAACATAGAAAACGTCAGTGAAATTGAAAAAATCACATTTATTATATTGGAGGTAATCTTTGTAAAAGCTAACTTCACTGCACTGATACCGGCATTAAAAGTAGACATGTTTTCCAGATTCTTGAAACGTGCAAAAACCATATCCGGATTTTCAAGATGCTCATATTGAAGTTTACTTTGTGCAGCAAACAGGAAGGCTTCATGCCGCTGAAACAAAAATGAATTATTTACCGTTTGTTTGCTTTGCAGTAACTTCGTAACAAAAGAAATAACAAACCCACCGAACACAGTAATCCCGGCCAGAACAATGAGTCTGCGCACATTATTCTCACCCGCCAGTTCATTTATCATGCATGAAGACATCAAAAGCCCAAAGTATGGAAATGAACACTCACAAAACAGACAAATCGTCTCTAGCAGCCAAAACTTTGGAAAAAGCTTATTGAGAATGCCAAAAGCACGCCCTATGAGTCTGCATTCATCTATCAAGCTTCTTTTGTCTGAATTCACTTGTTCTTTCATGACTCAGCTCCCTCCTCTCTATAATACTTGCTCTGAACATCAAACAATTCTCTGTATTTTCCTCCGGCAGCCATTAATTCCTCATGTGTTCCTACTTCAGCAAAGCTTGCTCCATCCAGTAGGAAAATACGATCGCAGAATCGCGTAGATGCAAGGCGATGAGAAATAAAAACAGAGGTTGCATTTGATGCAATTTCGTTATAGCTTCTATAAATTTTATCCTCTGCAATCGGGTCCAGTGCCGCAGTTGGTTCATCCAGAATAATACATGGAGGATTCTTATAAAGAAGCCTTGCCAATAATAATTTCTGTGTTTCGCCACCGGACAATTCAACCGCATCTTTATACAAAGTACGGTTTAACAAGGTCTCCACTCCCTTAGGCAGCGTCTTTATTTTTTCTGACAGTCCTGCAACCTCAATACAATGTTGCAGTTTGTCATAATCAATCTCATCATCGGATGTAGCAGATGCAATATTTCTGGCAATAGATACAGCCAGAAGATTAAATTGCTGAGGAACTAATCCAAACAAAGCGTACATCTCATCTCTGTTATATTCGTACAAAGAATGTCCATCCAGAAGAATTTCTCCTTCATCCGGTAATATCAATCCACACATTAACATGGTTAATGTAGTTTTTCCGGCACCATTCAAGCCTACGAGTGCTATTTTCTCACCGGCTTCAATCTTAAAGGAGATATGATCCAGTACTTTTTTCTCCCCTTTAGGATATTGATAAGAAACATTCTTAAACTCAATGGAGAACGGTCTCTTAGGTACTGGAATCCCTTCTCCTCTGTTGAGTTTGTCTTTTAGTTCCATTGTTTCACGAAACTCCGAAACCTGTATTGCACCTTCAAAGATGCGATTAACCATTTGAAGAATCTTATCCATAAGTGTAGACATAGATGTAATTGCCGAAAATATAAGTACAAAGGAAGAAGCATCTACTTCGCCCCTTACTGCCTTGTATATTAGAAATGCATAGGCTGCCACATCGCGAACCAAAATCACAAAAAATCCTACTAATGCTACTAAAATACCACGACGCTCAACCTTTTTCACTGCCTCCAAATTTTCCTCAAAAACCATCACCAGACGATTGAGCAATGGCTTTTCCATATTATACAGTCGTAGATCCTTTGCATATTTAAAATGAATGGACATATCACGCGTTGAATAATTCAACTTTTTAACCAAATCATTGCGCACATCTTTATCACTTAAGTTCTTCTCGCGTCTCCATTTGTCCGCATAATAGTTCAGCATACAACCCAAAGCAAGCAAAAGAACAATAAGCGGATTTAATAAAGAGATAACCGAACTAAACAACAGAAAATTAAGAAGCGCCGCTATAATATTGGCAAAATCCATCGGAAAATGTGTACCTGCTGTTTTTGCACTTTGGAAAGCTTTTTGGCTGCATTCATCACTCTTTTGAACATCGGGATTAAATTCATGGTTCCAATCCCTGTCACGACGTTTCCATTGCCATAGATACATCATTTGATTACTTACCCGATATTGCGCATATTCTGTTTTGGCAGAAATAATATTCTGTACCAGTTCAAATAACAATTTCGCAAGTGAAACTCCTACAATCACCAGCGCAATATAAGAAAAATGTTCCGATGTCTCCAATGCAGATAGAATCACGGACGGCGTATATAACGCAATTGCAGACAACGCTAAAGACAGTGGTATTGTAAATATTCCGGCAAATACTAAACCTCTCTCCGTCTTCCAAAGCAGCCCATATACATACCGAACGCAGGATAACATTCCATATTGGGTCTTATAGATAGTTTCCTTTTGCTTTATGTTTTTTCCTACCATTTCCTCTCTCCTTTCCGGTAATCATCAAGTTACCATATTTATAATAGAAAAATGCATTTCGTAAACCAAATGTTATTTTGGGTGAACGAAATGCATATACATTATTCCATGGGTATGAGAAGTTCTGCTGTAAATCCTCCATCTTCGCTGTCAGCCGAAAAAAGACCTCCGTATTTTTTTACAATACTTTCCACTCGCATCAAACCGAAACCGTGATTTAATCCTTTTGATGAAGCAAACAGGGAACCTTGTCTTACATGCTTTTTCCCTGCTGCATTAGTGAATGCCAAATAAAATTGCGTATTCTTTTGACCGATATAAATGCGAATAAATCGATTACTTATAGGTAGGTTTTTATTTTCCTCTATTGCATTATCCAACAAATTACCAATAATAACACAGAGGTCCACATCTGTCAGCGGTGTCTTATCCGGTATTTTCGCCTTAGCATTCACCACAATATCGTTCTGAGACGCAATGTTTATTTTGCCATTAAGAATAGCATCTACCATAACCCGCCCTGTTTTAATCACAGTGTCTACATTGACAAGATCATCATTCAGTTGACGAAGGTAAGCGTTTACTTCTTCGTATTTCCCCATTGCCATACTTGCTTGCATGGCCTGGATATGGTTGTGGTAATCATGCCTCCACCCACGCATTTTTGTATACATAGATTCTATCTCATCACAATACTTACGGATTAGATCGCTTTGATAAGCCTCGATTCTTTTATCAATCCATTTTTGAAACAGCATATAACTTGTCACCTCTAAAATAATCGAATCATTTCTTTGCCTATTTTTCCAGCCATTCCACGGCTTATAGGAACTTCTTCATCATTTTTTAACACCACATGCGTCTGCAAAATACGCTTAACATGTCGTAGATTCACCAGGAAAGAGCGTTGACATTTGAAGAAATACTCGTCCAACAGCTTCTCCGTGTCAGACAAAGATGTTTTCATGCGATATATTTTGTCTTCCGTATAAATTGCAACATATTGCTTTTGAGCTTCAATATAATAAATCCGACTTAAGGGAATATAATCCGTTTGATGGTCGAAATTCACACACAAACGCTTTTCTGCCTTAACGATATTAGTAATAGCCCTATCAAGAACTGCGAAAAGTTTTTCTTCTGCAATAGGTTTCATCAAATAATGCAATGCCGAAACTTCATATCCTTCCCCCATATAGTCCGGAAAACCTGTAATAAAAACAATCTGCACCAAATCATTTCCCTGACGGATGCGCTTCGCTAACGTTACCCCATCCATCTCCCCCATCTCTATATCCAGCAACAAAATGTCGTAATCATTCTTCTCTTCATAATGGAACAAAAAGTTTTCCGCAGAAACAAAAGAGCATAGCTGCACCGTATGACCTGCATTCGCAGCCCACCTATTTACCAGATTTGTTATATATAGTCTGTCTGTTTCGGAATCATCGCAGATTGCTATTTTGTAGTCCATGTTTTGATAATCCTTTTCTTTACACATTTTCTTCCTCAAATCATCTCTTTTTATTATAGCAAAAGCACCCTCAGATTTCCACCTGAGAGTGCCCATACTTTCCATCTATTCAACCACCCACACAACCTTACTTCC
>JAZQFO010000006.1:0-3541 GCA_045539535.1 Acetatifactor sp. | reverse complement strand
AAAAAAGCATCCCGCTTTCGCGGAATGCTTTTTTGTTAATGTGCGTTAGAAGATTCGAACTCCCGACCTTTTGGTCCGTAGCCAAACGCTCTATCCAGCTGAGCTAAACGCACATTTGTAACAGGATGACCTGCAACGAATTATATTTTAACTCCTGTTTACTAAAATGTCAATAGCTTTTTAAAAATAATTCTCATAAAAAAATGTATGGTTTTTATATGTTTTGTGCTATACTATTAAGACGGTAGGATTTATAGTACTTTTACCGTATACACGTAACAAGATTCTAAGGAGGACGTCAAATGTTGGAATTGCAAAATCTCTCCTTTCAGGTAGCAGATGAAGTTACCGGTAATAAAGAGATTATTAAAAATATCAACCTGACTCTGAAAGATCACACATTTACTGCGATTACAGGCCCTAACGGCGGTGGCAAGTCTACTCTGGCCAAGCTGATTATGGGTATCGAACATCCTACTTCCGGACGTATTATCTGGAATGGTACGGATATCACTGATATGAGCATTACCGAGCGCGCTAATCTGGGTATCAGCTTTGCTTTCCAGCAACCGGTAAGATTTAAAGGCATCAAGGTGAAGGATTTGATTGCTCTGTCTGCCGGCGGCAAGGATAAGGTCAGTACAGCCGGTGCATGTGATTATCTTTCTAAAGTAGGCCTCTGTGCCAGAGACTATATTAATCGTGATGTGGACAGCAGTCTTTCAGGCGGTGAATTAAAGCGAATTGAAATCGCTACTATTATTGCCCGCAACACCCCGCTCTCCGTCTTTGACGAGCCGGAAGCAGGCATTGATTTGTGGAGCTTTAACAATCTGATTAAAGTATTTGAAGACTTACATGAAACCAGTGATAACTCTCTGATTATCATTTCTCATCAGGAACGCATTTTAAATATCGCAGATGAAATTGTAGTAATCGCAGGCGGCGTAGTAAAAGCCCAGGGCACAAAAGACGATATTCTCCCCGAGCTTTTAAACGGTACCGGCAGCTGCAGATTTTATCAGGCATAAACTAATTAATACAGAATTGAGGCTAATATGGACGAGATACAAAGAACTTTATTAGAACAGGTAGCGGATCTCCATGATGTTCCCGCAGGTGCCTACAATATCCGTGCCAACGGAACCAGCGCAGGCCGAAATACCACCGCCAATATCGATATTGTTTCCAAAGATGATGCGGAAGGTATTGACATTATCATCAAATCCGGTA
The DNA here is from genome assembly GCA_045539535.1 of Acetatifactor sp. Taxonomy (GTDB): domain Bacteria; phylum Bacillota; class Clostridia; order Lachnospirales; family Lachnospiraceae; genus Acetatifactor. The sequence continues at coordinate 2,308 of JAZQFO010000006.1, read as the reverse complement.
CCAAAAAGGAAAGTGTACATATCCCTGTGGTACTGAGCCAAAGCGGTCTCACAGAGATGGTGTACAATGATTTCCACGTGGGCGATGACTGTGATGTAACGATTGTGGCCGGATGCGGAATCCACAACAGCGGTGATGATGCAAGCCGCCATGACGGTATTCACACCTTCTACATCGGCAAAAACAGCCATGTAAAATATGTTGAGAAGCATTACGGCAGCGGCGACGGCAAGGGAGACCGCATTATGAATCCCCAAACTGTGGTTAAGCTGGGCGAAAACAGCTTTCTGGAAATGGAAACCGTACAAATCCGTGGAGTAGACTCTACTAAACGTTTTACGGAGGCCACCTTGGAGGATGGAGCCAAACTAGTCATTACCGAGCGTCTGATGACCCACGGCACACAGTTTGCCGAATCTTCCTTCAACGTAGACTTAAACGGCGCCGGCTCCAGTGCTAATCTGATTTCCCGTGCAGTAGCTAAGGAGGATTCCAAACAAATCTTCCTGGCCAAAATAAACGGTAACAATCGATGTGCTGGCCATTCCGAATGTGATGCCATCATCATGGATAACGCCAAAATAAGCGCCATCCCTGAGATTACTGCTAATCATCTGGATGCCGCTCTCATTCACGAAGCCGCTATCGGCAAAATAGCCGGCGACCAATTAATTAAACTGATGACCTTAGGCCTTACAGAAGCTGAGGCTGAGGCGCAAATAGTAAACGGATTCCTGAAATAACAGGAATCCGTTTTTCTTACTAATTCTTATAAAATACGCTCCAATGCGTCCAGAATCTCTGCCTCATTAAAAGGCTTCATAATGAACTCGCTGGCACCTCTCTTGATGGACTCCAGCATTTTCTCCTTCTGTCCGGCTGCAGTGAGCATCAATACCTTTGCATCTGCATTTTCCTTTTTAATCAGGCTCAAGCACTCTACACCATCCATGACCGGCATGGTAATATCCATTGTAACAATCTCCGGCTTCAGCTCTTTATACATCAGGTAACCTTCTTCACCATTGGTAGCCTCGCCCACAACGATGTGTCCGTTGCGCACAAGAATCTCGCGCAGCACCTTTCTGGATGTTCTTGAATCATCTACGATCATTATATTTGCCATAATCAGATAATCCTCCTAGTTTAATTTTCCTACTGCAAAATAGAATCCCAGATTACCAATAAATATAGGTATCCGGCAAACCTCTGACACATTTTCTATTGCAGCGTACTCCGGCGGCATAAGCTCTAAAAACTTACCCTGACGGCTAAGTTCGGACACATACATACCATTAGAACAATTCAAAAGCTCTCCTGCTGCGTCTAATGCGTCCAAATCGAGGCGAGGGAATGCTTCCTGACCAAAAATACTACAAAGCTTCAAAAGTGCCCCATTTCGCTCTGCAAAGCAGTCTACGATGCCATCGTGACCTTCCAACTTCTGTATAGCCATACCTTCTGCGGGGAAAGCATCCACCATAGCAGCCTTGCCCAAATATGCATGACGGTCAACCAATCTGATTACCGTACGTACAATGGTACCGATAACTGCTGTATAACACTGCGCCTCCTCCGGCAACAATAAGGGAAGTATTCTGTCTACATCATCGCTCTTAATATCTTCCAAATCAGAATTGCTGTAATTGTTCACTTTCTTGAAGTCATCCATCAACCACTCCAGCTCTTCCATGGTTACCAAATCTTCATCCATAAGATTCTGTACAAATACCAAATAAGCATTGCCCTGCTTCTTCAAAAGCTTCTCAACCTGCTCTTCGGTAAGATATCCTTCCTCAATAGCAATATCTCCAAAACGCATGTCCTTAACTGCCTGCAAAAGATTTACTTCTTCTGCCTGTTGAGTAGTCATCATGCCCTCCGACACCGCTATCAAACCAAGCTTAACACGAGCAGTATCTTGTTTCTGAATTACCGAATTCAACTGATCCTTGGTAATCTTCCCCGTCTCAACTAAATAGTTACCCAGTATGTATTCTACCATAAGCAACCCCCGTTTCTAAAGTATTCCGAACATTTCATATTCTATATTTAAGTATATCTTGTAGTTAAATACATGTCAAGGAAATTGTCGCAAAATTTCTGATATTCGGCACACTAGACAGAATACATTGCAGCATATTCTATACTTTAGTGTGACAAGGTCTTTCCTATAAAGTAAAAAAAGCTATCTCAAAAAAGAGACAGCTTCCCAGATATTCAATATTTAAAACAAAAAAATGGGGCCTATAGGGCTCGAACCTATGACCCTCTGCTTGTAAGGCAGATGCTCTCCCAGCTGAGCTAA
>JAZQFO010000005.1:0-4556 GCA_045539535.1 Acetatifactor sp. | reverse complement strand
GGTATGAGCGAGATGGGCCCTGTGACCAAGAAGCTCTATGATACCTTGACCGGTATCCAGATGGGCAGAATTGAAGCGCCTGAAGGATGGATTCATGTGATTGCTTAAGGGCAACCTTTTCAAAAAATAAAGTGTCACCTCAAGGGACAAATCTTCGGATTTGTCCCTTGATTTTTGCAGGTATTTATTGGCTAGTGTAAAAGAATTGTTTTATACCGATGTACAGGGATAAGTATTTCTAAGTATCTTCGGGATGTTTGTGGGTATTTTACGCAACCGTCGTAATGCGCCATCCGTGGCGCGTTACGACTTCTGCGAACATCGTGTTCGCAGATTGCTAGTGAAGGGAGAAGATACTAAGAAATACTAATCTCTTCCCATGGGTGATAAAACAATTCTTTTACACTAGCCAATATACGTACTTGCAAAAATAAGAGATAAAATCTTAAATGTACGTCTCTTAATCAAGAAAAAGCTACGAGGACATGGGTAAAGTGCACAGTGGATGCGGTAGAAATGTACAAAATAAGGGAAATGTTTACAAAATGTAAAAAAAGGGTAAAATATTCTCAGTTTTTGTCGATATAAAAGATAAGGCTATCTGTGCGCAAAAATAGTGTGCGTACAGTTGTCTTGACAGTTAGAGGATTAGGGGAGTGGCAGATGGCAGTTGAAGCAGATAGTTTGCAAAAACGATATAACTTGCGGTATGCGGGTGGAATATACTGGCTGCTGGATTGTGCTCAGGAGGGAGTGCCTTACAAGGAACCCATTCCTATGAATGAGGTAGGTGCCCGGATATGGAATCTGATGACTGAGGGTAAAACGGAAGCAGAAATTGTGGCATGTATATGTGCCGAGTATGAAGCAGATGGGGACATGGTGCGACAGGATGTGGCACAGTTTGTGGAACAGCTATCAAGGGAGAAGCATGGATGAATATTTTGTTGATAGGCGGATCAGGCAGTCTGATTAATAACCTGATTATTAAGTTAAATAAAGAGGGGCACCGGGTTTATCTTCTTACCGGCAGCCGATATAAGCAGGCACCTTACCAGAAGGTGTTTGAAAGATATGATTTTACATATGATTCCACTTGTTTGGATGAGATTTTTGAGAGTATCAATCCGGATCTGACAGTGTTTATGGGTGCCTATGACACCAATTTCCGCTGGCAGAATGAAAGAGATGCGGTAAAGTTCTCAGCAGGTCTGATGAATATACTGATGGCCTACTTTATGCATAGCAAGGGACGATTTATCTATATCTCTTCAGATGAAGTGTATGGTGTGCATCGGGATGAGGATATTCCGGAGGGGCAGAAGACTTCACCGGCTACTTTAAGAGGTATGGTAATCGCCCAGGGAGAGGAGCTTTGCGAGAGCTTCCGCAACAATCGTGGTCTGGATGTGGTTACTTTGCGTGTGGATAATCTTTACAGCATTCCGAAGGAGCGCAAGGATGTGAATAATATCTGCGCCAAAATGTGTCTGGAGGCTTTAGAGAGCAATACAATTACGATTACCGAGGACAACATGGTGTCCTTGATGTATGAGACAGATGCGGTGGAGTATATTTATTTGCTGATTCGCGCGGAGGAGCATAATGCATCCGTATATAATCTTTCTTCGGGTATCAAGCTTTCTGAGTTGGAGATTGCAGATATGGTGTGCAAGGGTATGGATATGCCCATTGAGATTATCAAATCTGAGAAAAAGGGTGCCAGAAGAATTCTTTCCGGCAATCTTTTGGAGAGTGAGTTCGGCAATCCTTTATGCTGTGATGCAGAGGCAATTATCCGCAAAATGGCTGAATACATGAAGAAGAACAGCTATGTATTCTTAAACGGAGAGGATGCAAAGCTTCCTTTGTGGAAACGTATTTTGCAGAAGACTAATTGGTTTGTACGCGCGATGATCCCCTTTGTAGAGAATCTGATTGTGTTTATTCCGTTCTTTATGATTAACAACAGAACGGCAGAAAGTGCTTATTTTGCCAATCTGGATTTGTATCTTTTGTATGTACTTTTGTTTGCAATTGTATATGGACAGCAGCAGGCTACCTTTTCAGCAGTGCTGGCAACGGCGGGATATTGTTTCCGTCAGATGTATGACCGTTCCGGATTTGAATTGATGCTGGATTCCAATACCTATATCTGGATTGCCCAGCTGTTTATTCTGGGACTGAGTATCGGTTACATGAAGGACAAGCTGAATGTATTGAAGCGAGAGAGTGAAGAGGAACAGGAGTTTTTATCGGTACAGCTTACGGATATCCAAGATATCAACAGCAGTAACATCCGTGTAAAGGATGCGTTGGAGACTCAGATTGTCAACCAGAATGATAGTATTGGCAAGATTTACAGTATTACTTCAGCGTTAGATCAGTACAGTTCCGAGGAAGTTGTCTTCTATGCCACAGAGATGGTAATGCAGATGTTTGGCAGCAAGGATGTGGCTGTTTATACCATTTCCCATTCAGAGTACGCAAGACTTTTTGCCTCTACCTCTGACAAAGCCAGAAGTATGGGTAATTCCATCAAGTATACTGCCATGGGAGAGCTTTATCAGACACTGATGGAGCGCAAGGTATACATCAACAAGAGTCTGGACGAGCATTATCCCTTGATGGCAAATGCTATTTTTGAGGGAGAAAAGATGCAGATGATTATCTGTATCTGGGGAATTCCTTGGGAGAGAATGACGCTGGGTTCTGCAAACCAGTTGACAGTGGTTAGTTCTCTGATTCAGAATGCAGTGCTTCGTGCCAACAGGTACTTGGCAGCGCTGGAAAATAAACGATTCGTGGAAGGTACCAGACAGATGGAAGGCGATGCCTTTACTGCTTTAGCCCGTGCGTTTATGACAGCAGAAAATAAAGGCTTAACGGACAGTACTTTGATTAGGATGCTGGTTCCCAAGGCAGCTTATCCTCAGACCGCGGTGCTTTTGAATGCAAGACTGCGTGATTCCGATTACTTTGGCACCTTTGAGGATGGCACATTATGTGCGCTTTTGTCTAATACCAACCGCAAGGATACGGAGTTTGTAATGCAACGTCTGGAGGAATATGGTGTGAAGGCAGAAATCGTGGAGGGAATATTGTAGCATGACAAGAGAATTGGAAATGTTTTTGCTTGTTCTTGCGCTGAATCTGCTGATTGTAATCATTTATGTGATTTGGAACATTCTGCGCAAGGAGGAAAAGAAAAAGGGCTATATTGTCAAAGCAATCGTCATGCTTTTGTGCCCGATTGTGGGCCCCTGTTTTTTTGTCATGGCAACCCTGCTTTTTCGAACCGTATTCTCTGAAACGGTAGATTTGGAAGACGTTATCTTCAGCAAGGAGCGTGTAAAGACCTACATTCATGCAGATGAAGAGCGTGACCGTAATATCGTTCCACTGGAAGAGGCGATTGAGATTACGGATAAGGATAATCTGCGTGTGCTGATGATGAATCTGGTGCGAGGGGATATTAAGCAGTCCTTGTCCAAGGTGGCGATGGCGTTAAACAGCGAAGATACGGAGACTGCCCACTATGCAGCTTCCGTGTTGCAGGATGCCTTGAATGACTTTAGAAATAAGGTCCAGCAAAGTCTGGTAATTATTGAAAATGATGAGCAGTTTGCCATGGAGCATGCCTGTGTATTGATAGAGTATATGGACATGGTACTTAAGCAGCATGTGCTTACGGATATGGAGCAGAAGACCTATGTTTATATCATGAATGATGTGTGCGAGAAGGTCTATGCAGGTGAACCGGAAAAAATGCTCAGTGATTATTATGAGGCTATCAGCATCAGATTGTTGGAAATCAATGATTTTGACATGAGCCAGAAATGGTGCGACAGAGCGGAATATCAGTATCCGAACACCCTGTCCACCTATACAAGCCGCTTAAAGCTGTACTTTACAAGCGGCCAGAAGGATAAGTTTTTCCATGTGTTGGAGGAACTTAGAAAGTCGTCTATTGTAATTGACAGTGAGACGCTGGAGATGATTCGTGTATTTTTGTAAAGGGAGGTGACAAATATGTCAATGACAACATTTTTAATATGGCAGATGGTTGGCATATTTTGTGCCTATTTTGGTGTAACACTTCTTCTGCCCCTTTGGGTTTTTCACAAGAAGCTTGAAGGAAAGAGTTTTTCTAATAAGTGGTTGATGTGCTTTTTGGTGGGTAATTCCTATTTGGTTACCATAGTTCAATTACTGCAGATTTGTAATATCAGTTATCCTATTACACTGATTGTGGCCACAGTGGTACCGGCTCTTGTTTTGGGAGTGAAATTCAATGGTATTCCCATAAAAAAGACTGTATTTACGGTGGTGCAGCATGTGAAGTGGATGACCGACAAACAGCTGGGTGGGAAAACAGTGTTTTACCGCGTGATGGCTGTGCTTCGCAAGTTTCTTGTGAAAATCCTTAGAGTGGTAGACAGATTCATTTTGGCAAATCTATCAGAAATTATCCTGCAGGTGGTACTGTTTTTGGTGCTGGTGTGGGTGTATGGAAGAGGAATTATCCTGACTTACGGATATTCTGCATCTGATAT
>JAZQFO010000004.1:0-9341 GCA_045539535.1 Acetatifactor sp. | reverse complement strand
CGGCGTTTTTCAAGGTCTCGTGGAATGACATATACAGCTAATCGATAATTCAAATTTCTTTACACAAATAAATGCATGGAACTTAATAACAAATCCGATCATCAAAAGAGGATAAGATATGAGCAAACGTACTTTTGAGCAGAAGTTAAGGGCGCCAAAGGGCATTGAGCCAGAGAATTGGTTTATTGAGTGTTATAGGAAGTATGAGGGTAGGCCGCTTAAGATTTTGACGGCGCTTTATAAGGGGAATTATCATAAGTTTTTTCTTGCGGTGTTGTTTTTCTTTATCAAGCATGCTTGTGTTTGGGTGTTGCCGATCGTTACGGCTAATATTATTAACGATATTACCACGGGGAATCCGGAGGCTCTGCGTAATACTTTGTTTTATGCAGGATTGATGGTTGTGCTGGTGGCAATTAATGTGCCTATGAATTACTTGTATACTGATTACAAGAGTCAGGCTACCAGATATGCGGAGACCGGTCTTAGAAAGGCTTTGATTCGTAAGCTTCAGCAGCTGTCTATTTCCTATCATGTGGGGACCATGTCCGGTAAGCTGCAGTCTAAGATTATGCGTGATGTGGAGGCCATAGAGGGTCTGTCCACACAATTGTTTTTAAGTATTTTAAATATTGCATTGAATATTATTGTGGCTCTTGCCGTAACTATTACCAAAAGTCCCGTGGTGTTTTTGTTTTTCCTAATTACCACGCCCATTGCAGCCGTTACCATGGTGTCCTTCAGAAGTATTATGAAGAAGCGCAATGCGGAATTTCGTAAGGAGATGGAAGAAACCTCAGGGCGTGTTATGGAGATGGTGGAGCTGATACCTGTAACCAGAGCCCATGCGTTGGAAGAGCGGGAAGTTCAGAAAATGAGCGGCCAGCTTTTTGCTGTGGCTGAAAAAGGTTATCGTCTGGATTTGGTGCAGGCTTTGTTTGGTTCCGTTGGCTGGGCGATTTTCCAGATATTTCAGGTGATTTGTCTGGCTTTTACAGGATATCTTGCTTTCCAGGGCAAGATTCTGGTGGGAGATATTGCACTCTATCAGAATTATTTTGCAACCATTGTAAACCAGGTGTCTGCGATTATTTCTCTTGTTCCCGTTATTGCCAAGGGCATTGAGTCTGTCAATTCTATCGGTGAGGTTTTACTATCCGAAGAAATTGAATATAACGAAGGTAAGGATAGTATCAAAGATATTAAGGGCCAATTTGAGTTTAAAGACGTTCATTTTGAGTATAAGGGCGGAGGCAAAAAGACCTTGAACGGCCTGAATTTGAAGGTCGCTCCCGGCGAAACCATTGCACTTGTTGGAGAATCCGGTGCAGGTAAAACAACGATTCTCAATATGGTAATTGGTTTTTATTTGACCGAAAAAGGACAGGTTCTTTTGGATGGCCAAAACATCAATGATATTGATTTGCGTAGTTATCGCAAGCACTTAGCAGTGGTGCCTCAAAGTTCTATTTTATTCTCCGGAACAATTCGCGATAATATCATTTATGGCTGCGAGGATGTGACAGAGGCTAAGCTTGACGAAGTAATTCGTGCTGCCAATTTAAAGGATTTGATTGATTCCCTGCCGGATGGATTGGATACCATGGTGGGCGAGCACGGCGGAAGACTTTCCGGCGGACAAAGACAGCGAGTTTCCATTGCCCGGGCATTGATTCGTGACCCTAAGGTAATTGTATTGGATGAGGCGACCTCAGCATTGGATAGCATTTCTGAGAAGATGATTCAGCAGGCTGTAAATAATCTCACAAGGAACCGTACCACTTTTATTGTAGCACATAGATTGTCCACCATCCGTGATGCAGACAAAATAGCGGTAATTGATGCGGGTCAATGTATCGAATACGGCACCTATACCGAGCTGATGGAGCGAAAAGGACGTTTTTATCAGATGCAGAAGCTGCAGAGCTAAATATTTTTCTACAGATACTTTCAAAATGAAAATGTTTGTGGTATGATTATCAGTAAGGCTTTTATACAGATTTTATTTGGAGGAAACAGACAATGGGTATGACAATGACACAGAAGATTCTGGCAGCTGCAGCGGGTCTTGACAAGGTAGAGGCCGGTCAGCTGATTGAAGCAAATCTGGATCTGGTACTGGGCAATGATATCACCAGCCCTGTAGCAATCAAGGAAATGGACAAAATGAAGGTAGATGGTGTGTTTAACAAGGATAAAATCGCGCTTGTACCTGACCATTTTGTACCCAATAAGGATATTAAGTCTGCGGAGCATTGCAAATGTGTTAGAGAGTTTGCAAGACGCAATGAGATTACTAACTATTTTGAAGTGGGAGAGATGGGTATCGAGCACGCACTGCTTCCCGAGAAAGGCCTCACTGTTGCAGGTGACGTAATTATCGGTGCGGATTCCCATACTTGTACTTACGGTGCACTGGGTGCATTCTCTACCGGTGTAGGAAGTACTGACATGGCTGCAGGAATGGCTACCGGCAAGGCTTGGTTTAAAGTTCCTTCTGCAATTAAGTTTAATTTGACCGGTAAGCCCGCAAAATGGGTTAGCGGTAAGGATGTTATTTTACATATCATTGGTATGATTGGCGTAGATGGCGCTCTTTATAAGTCCATGGAGTTTGTAGGCGACGGTATTGCCAATTTGACCATGGATGACCGCTTCACCATTGCCAATATGGCAATTGAGGCCGGCGGAAAGAATGGTATTTTCCCTGTTGACGAGCTGGCAATCGCTTATATGAAGGAGCACAGCAACAGAGCGTACAAGATTTACGAGGCTGATGAGGATGCTGTATATGACGAAGAATATACCATTGATTTGAGTACCCTTCGTCCCACCGTTGCATTCCCTCATCTTCCCGAGAATACACATACTATTGATGAAATCCATGCAATGGATGATATTTGCATTGATCAGGTTGTTATTGGTTCTTGTACCAATGGCCGTCTGGATGACCTGCGTACTGCGGCTGAGGTGCTTAAGGACCGTCATGTGGCAAAGGGCATGCGTTGTATTGTAATTCCTGCAACTCAGAAAATTTATATGCAGGCAATGGAAGAGGGGCTCCTTAAGATTTTCATTGAGGCAGGCGCTGTTGTAAGCACCCCTACCTGTGGACCTTGCCTTGGCGGATACATGGGTATTCTTGCCCAGGGTGAGAGATGTGTATCTACCACCAACCGCAACTTCGTAGGACGTATGGGACATGTAGAATCTGAGATTTATCTGGCAAGCCCTGCTGTGGCTGCAGCCAGCGCGATCACAGGTAAGATTTCCTGCGCAGAAGAAATATAAGAGAGAGAGGAAACAAACATGACAAACGCAAAAGGTATTGTTTTTAAATACGGTGATAATGTAGATACAGACGTAATTATTCCTGCAAGATATTTGAATTCTTCCGATCCTGCAGAGCTTGCAACACACTGCATGGAAGATATCGACAAGGATTTTGTTAAAAATGTTAAAAAGGGTGACATTATTGTTGCTGATAAAAACTTCGGTTGCGGTTCCTCCAGAGAGCATGCACCTATTGCAATCAAGGCTGCCGGCGTAAGCTGTGTTATTGCTGAAACCTTTGCAAGAATTTTCTATCGCAACGCAATTAATATCGGTCTTCCTATCATTGAGTGTCCTGAGGCTTCCAAGGGCATCGAGGCAGGCGATGAGGTTGAAGTAAATTTTGATACCGGTGTAATTACCAATGTTACGAAAGGAACCACCTTCCAGGGTCAGGCATTCCCTGAATTCATGCAGAAGATTATTGCTGCAGAAGGTTTGGTAAACTATATTAATAGCGGTCAGTAATAGAAGCTGAATCGGGCACTGTCCATGGGGCAGTGCCTATCTGTTTTATTTATTGTTTAAGAAAAGAGGCGACCTAATAATGGCTGTACAGGAAGCAGTCCGTTCCGGCAAAAAGGCCGGTAAATATGAAATAGACATGTGCTCAGGACCTTTTGTAAAAAAGATTCTGATCTTTTATATCCCATTAATGTTGTCCGGAGTATTGCAACTCTTATTCAATGCGGCTGATATCGTGGTGGTAGGGCGCTTTGCCGGAAGCAGTGCCTTGGCGGCAGTAGGTTCCACCAGTTCCTTAATTAATCTGATGGTTAACTTCTTTATGGGATTGTCCATCGGCGTCAATGTATTGGTGGCCAGGTACTTTGGTGCCGGCCAGAAAAAAGAATTATCGGAAATGGTACATACAGCAATTCTTACTTCTATAGTAAGCGGTGTAATTCTCCTTGTAATGGGTATTGTAGTTTCAGGACCGGCACTTACTTTAATGGGTACACCGGAAGATGTTATCGACCAGTCTACGCTGTATATGCGTATTTATTTTTGCGGCATGCCCTTTTTTATGGCTTATAATTTCGGCGCTGCTATCTTGAGGGCTATCGGTGATACCAAACGGCCCTTGTATTATTTGTCCTTCGCCGGACTTGTAAATGTAGTTTTGAATTTAGTATTTGTAATTGTTTTTCATATGGGTGTAGCCGGTGTAGCAGCCGCTACAGCAATATCTCAGGCAATTTCCTCAGTTTTAGTCCTTAAATGCCTGATGCATTCTAAGGCTGACTATCGATTAGAGTTGTCTAAGCTTCGCATCGAGAAGGATAAAATGTTAAAAATGATGCAGATCGGACTGCCGGCAGGCTTGCAGAGTTCGCTATTTTCCATATCCAATGTATTGATACAGTCCTCTGTAAACTCCTTTGGCTCCATCGCTATGGCCGGCAATACGGCAGCTTCCAATATTGAGGGCTTTGTGTATACGGCCATGAATGCTTTTACCCAGACTGTGGTAAGCTTCACCGGACAAAATTATGGTGCACAGAAGTACAAAAATATTTCTAAAATTCTGTTAATCTGTCAGGGTATGGTTATGGCAGTGGGACTTGTGTTTGGTAATGCTGCCTATTTATCTTCGGGTATCCTGTTAAAGCTGTATTCCTCTGATCCTGAGGTAATTGCCTTTGGCATGCTGCGTATGAGTATTATTTGTACAACATATTGCTTGTGCGGTATGATGGACACCATGGTTGGCGCACTGAGAGGATTGGGATGCTCCATCATGCCTACCATTGTGTCATTGACAGGTGCTTGTTTGTTCCGTGTGGTATGGATTTGTACAGTATTTCGTCATTTCAAAACCCTGGAATGTCTTTATATTTCTTATCCCATTAGCTGGACATTGACTTTTACGGCACATATTGTTTGCTTTTTGATTGTGTACCGGAAGCTTATAAAAAAGGCTTGAAACATATGTTCGATTATGCTATAATGTGCATATGTCAGATTACAGAAGGAGATAAGAGCCTTTATGATAGCATATGTTCATGGCGTGATTGAAGATATTTCAGAAGACAATGTGGTGTTGGATGTGCATGGCATTGGATATAATGTGCGCATTTCTGCAGATACTGCCTCCCGATTACCCGGAGAGGGTGAGATGGTACGCTTGTATACATACACATGCGTGCGGGAAGATGCTTTTTTGCTTTATGGATTTCTGACCCGCAATGATTTGGAGATTTTTAAGAAATGTATCACCGTTAACGGGATTGGTCCTAAGGGGGCACTTGCTATTTTGTCCGTAATGGATGCAGATTCCCTGCGTTATGCCATCATGTCCGGTGACACCAAAGCAATCAGCCGTGCACCCGGTATCGGTGCTAAGACAGCAGAACGTTTGATTTTGGATTTAAAGGACAAGATTACAATTGATGATGTGTTGATTGGTAAAGAGATTGCGGCTACAGCAGCTGCCAATGTGTCCGCAGATACCCCTCAGAAGAAGGAAGCCGTGGAGGCATTGGTTTCCTTAGGCTATGGACAAACCGAGAGTATCAAGGCGGTGAATGCTATTGACGGCATTGAAAATATGGATTCCGGAGCAGTTTTAAAAGCTGCATTAAAAAAGATGTTCTAATACGAGGATACTATGCAGAGACGAATGATAGAGACGAATCTTACAGCTGAAGATGTGAAGATTGAAGGGAGCCTGCGTCCGCAGACACTGAATGACTACATTGGTCAATCTAAAATCAAGGAAAATCTTCGCATATACATTGAAGCTGCCAAGCAACGCGGAGATGCCTTGGATCATGTGTTGTTTTACGGACCGCCCGGCCTTGGCAAGACTACTTTGGCCGGTATTATCGCTAATGAAATGGGTGTTCATCTAAAAGTAACCAGCGGACCTGCCATCGAGAAACCCGGCGAAATGGCTGCTATTTTAAACAATTTGGAGGAGGGTGACCTTCTTTTCGTTGATGAGATTCACCGTCTGAACAGGCAGGTGGAAGAGGTGCTTTATCCTGCTATGGAGGATTATTGCATCGATATTATGATTGGTAAAGGTTCGTCTGCACGGTCCGTGCGATTGGATTTACCTCGTTTCACCTTAGTTGGTGCAACCACCAGAGCCGGTCTTTTGACTGCACCCTTACGTGATCGATTTGGAATGATTCATCACATGGAATTCTATGAGGTGAGAGAGCTTCAGCAGATTATTATGCATTCGGCACGTATTCTTGATGTGGAAATAGAGCCTACCGGTGCATTAGAAATGGCTCGCAGAAGTCGCGGTACACCAAGACTGGCCAATCGTATTTTGAAACGAGTGCGTGATTTTGCTCAGGTGAAATATGACGGCATAATTACAGAAGATGTGGCACGTACAGCCTTGGATCTTATGGATGTAGACCGTCTTGGTCTGGATGCCATCGACCGCAACATTTTGACCACCATGATTCAAAAGTTTCAGGGCGGTCCTGTGGGGCTGGATACTTTGGCAGCTGCAATTGGTGAAGATGCGGGTACCATCGAAGATGTATATGAGCCGTATTTGATTAAAAATGGTTTGATTAACCGTACTCCCAGAGGCCGGGTAGTATCTGATGCAGCCTATACACACCTCGGTTTCCAGCGGGTAAATTTATAGAAAAGTATTGCCTGCAATTGCATTCTGATATATAATAAATGTTGTGCTACGCTGTTGTAGTAGAGACAAAAATGTAGCATCAAATGAACAGCCGAAGACAAAAGAGGTGCGTTATATGTCAGCCAAAACAGATGCAGAAGTAATAATCGGTGGCAAGGTATTTACCTTAAGCGGGAATGAAAGTGAGGAATATCTGCAAAGAGTTGCCTCCTACATTAACAATAAGATTAATGAATACAACAAGGTTGATGGATTTAAGCGTCAGCCCGTTGATACACAGAATGTTTTGCTGCAGTTAAATATTGCAGATGATTTCTTCAAGGCCAAGAAGCAGATTGCAGTTTTGGAAGAAGAACTTCAGAACAAGGAAAAGGAACTGTACGGTCTGAAACATGAATTAATATCTGCTCAGATTAAATTAGAGACCTCTGAAACCCGTATCAAAGAGCTTCAGAGCGAGGCCAATGAGAATGCCAAAGCAATTGTGCGTTTGGAAACAGAACTGAATGGCAGAAAATAGGATTGCGTGGCTGTCCGAAAGGACAGCCTTGCGTTGTTTATGAGGTAAAGTGAATGAACCGAAGAGTAGAGCTTTTAGCACCTGCCGGAAGCCCTGAGGCTTTCTATGGTGCAATACATGCCGGTGCTGATGCGGTTTATCTTGCAGGAAGTCGTTTCGGTGCAAGGGCCTATGCGGATAATTTCACAACTGAAGAATTGGTTGCCTGTATCAGATATGCACATATTTGGGGACGTCGCGTCTATCTGACGGTGAATACTTTAGTAAAGGAAGATGAATTTTCAGAGCTTCATCCTTACCTGACTCCTTTTTATGAAGCCGGACTTGACGGTGTTATTGTTCAGGATATTGGTGTGTTTTGTTATATCCGGGAGCATTTCCCGGGACTTGAGCTTCATGTAAGTACGCAAATGACACTTACCGGTTCCTATGGCGCTGCACTTTTGAAAAAAATGGGCGCTGTGCGTATTGTTCCGGCAAGAGAGCTTAGTTTAAAAGAGTTAAAAGCTATAAAGGAGCAGACCGGATTAGAGATTGAAGCATTTATTCACGGTGCAATGTGTTATTGCTATTCCGGACAATGCTTATTTAGCAGTATTTTAGGTGGCAGAAGCGGTAACCGCGGTAGATGTGCCCAGCCCTGCAGACTTCCCTATCAGGTGGAGAATGGTGGACATAAGACCGGAGAGTGTTATCCCTTAAGCCTTAAGGACATGTGCACAATAGAGCATATTCCGGAGTTGATTGAAGCCGGAATTGACTCTTTCAAGATAGAAGGCCGCATGAAAAAGCCCGAATATGCAGCGGGTGTTACGGCAATCTATCGCAAATATATTGATAAATACTATGCGGGCGAAAGCTGTAAAATCTTAGACAAGGATCTTGAAGCTTTAGGAAAGCTATATATCAGAAGTGAAAGACAGGATGGCTATTATTTTCGCCATAACGGCAGTGATATGGTCACGCTGGGCAGCCCTTCTTACAGCGGCAGCGATGATGCATTACTTCTTTCCATCAGAGAGAAGTATCTGACAAACAGCCCCAAGATTGAAATCCATTTTGAGGCCGGCTTTCAGGTTGACAAGCCTGCCAGCCTTCGCTGTTTTTGTGCAGATTATCCGGATATAGAAGTGAGTCTTACCGGAGATATGGTATCTGCAGCCATGAAACAGCCGATTTCTGAAGAGAATATTCGCAAGCAGTTAGGTAAGCTGGGTGAAACTTGTTTTATTGCCGCTAATATGCAGATTACACTGGATGACAATGCTTTTTATCCGTTGAAAGCCATAAATGAATTGCGAAGATTGGCTGTAGATCTACTTGAAGACAAAATTATATCAAGTCACGGACTTCTTAGTAATCGCAGCGCTGCGAATATAGTCGACTTTAAAGAGTCTGTTAAGGAAGAAAAGTCTGACTCACATGCCAAGACATTTCACGTAGCGGTCCGCACATATGAGCAATTCAATGCGGTGGCAGCGGAGATTGCCGCAAATTTTCACAATCGGAAGCCTGCTATCAGCCGGTTATATATTGAAGCAGATTGCCTTATTGAGCAGGGTAAGCCGCTTTTGGAACAGTGTAGCAACTTATACAAAACGGGATGTGTTCCCATCATTGCGCTTCCGGCTATTATTCGTCAGCAAGATGCATCCTTTCTTGAGACAGTCTGGCAGCTTTATGAGCAGGAATATTCCGTATTTGGCGGTTTCTTGGTGCGTAGCATGGATGGATTGGGCTTTTTGGAGCATAAAGGATTTCAAAAAGATAATAACCATGGCATTTATGCAGATGCCGGTTTCTATATTTGGAACCATGAGGCAATGAATGCTTTTTCACCGACAAATTTCCATCAGGAGCATGTGTCAAGACGTC
>JAZQFO010000003.1:0-6912 GCA_045539535.1 Acetatifactor sp. | reverse complement strand
TTTCTCTTCAGTAATATATTTACTTTATAAAGGAGTATCCAAAATCATAGGTATGGAATTTTGGATTACAATTGAGGTTGACTATTAAAATCACAATTCAGGACTGAGAGCAGACATGGCACTCCTCTTACCCGCTCGCTTCGCTGGCGGCTAAGCCTTGTGTCATGCCTTCAAATAGTCTGCAAAACAAAAACAGCTGTCCGAGAATGCAAGCACTCTCGTCCAACTGTTTTTATTTTACAGACTGCTCTCAGTCCATTTCCTACTCGAACTCTATCGTCGCAGGCGGTTTCCCGGTGCAATCATACAGCACCCTGTTAACCCCCTTCACTTCATTTACAATTCTACTTGTCACCTTTCCGATAACCTCCCAAGGTAGCTCCGCTGCCTCCGCCGTCATAAAATCACTGGTAGTCACTGCTCGCAGTGCCACCGCATAATCATAGGTTCTTTCATCTCCCATGCATCCCACGCTTCGCATATTGGTCACTGCTGCGAAATACTGACCCAGATCCTTGGCCACTCCCGCCTTGGCAATCTCCTCACGGAAGATATAATCTGCTTCCTGCACAATACGCACCTTGTCAGCGGTAACCTCACCGATAATACGCACGCCCAGACCGGGACCGGGGAAGGGCTGGCGATACACCAGATGTTCGGGGATGCCAAGCTCCAGACCTGCCTTGCGGACTTCGTCCTTAAAGAGCAGACGCAGGGGCTCTATGATTTCTTTGAAGTCCACACAATCAGGAAGTCCGCCCACATTATGATGCGACTTAATCACTGCAGATTTGCCCAGTCCCGACTCGATCACGTCCGGATAGATGGTTCCCTGCACCAGATAATCTACAGAGCCGATTTTCTGCGCTTCTTCCTCGAATACACGGATAAATTCTTCGCCGATGATTTTGCGCTTTTCTTCTGGCTCCACAGCGCCGGCTAATTTAGAATAAAAACGCTCTTGGGCGTTCACGCGGATGAAGTTCAAATCATAGTTGCCTTCCGGCCCGAATACAGCCTCCACTTCGTCCCCTTCGTTTTTACGAAGCAATCCGTGGTCTACGAATACGCAGGTAAGCTGCTTGCCCACTGCCTTTGCCAGAAGCACTGCTGCCACGGAGGAATCCACACCGCCGGACAGGGCACAGAGCACCTTGCCGGAACCTACTTTCTCACGGATAGCCTTGATACTGGACTCCACAAAGGAATCCATCTTCCAATCTGCCTTGCATTTGCAGATATTCAGCACAAAATTGGAAAGCATCTTCATACCTTCCTGAGTATGCATAACCTCAGGATGGAACTGCACAGCATAAAGGCCACGCTCAGGGCACTCCATAGCCGCCACGGGGCACACGGGGGTGTGCGCAATGATATGAAAATCTGCCGGAGCCTTCTCTATATAATCGGTATGGCTCATCCAGCAGATGGTCTTGTCGGATACATTTTGGAACAGAACAGAATCTGTTTTTACGTCTACCTCTGTCTTGCCGTACTCACTGACAGGCGCTGTTGCCACCTTACCTCCCAGCATATGAGCCATAAGCTGGGAACCGTAGCAGATACCCAGAATAGGAACCCCCAGCTCAAACACTGCCATATCGCACAACGGGGAATCTTCTCCATACACACTGTTGGGGCCGCCGGTAAAAATAATTCCCTTGGGATTCAGCGCCTTTAATTCTTCCGTGCTTAAGTTATAGGGATGTACTTCACAATACACATTACATTCTCTGACTCTGCGGGCAATCAGCTGATTGTACTGACCGCCAAAATCCAGAACCACAATCATTTCTCTGTCCATGGTTTTCTCCTCAATGGTCAAAATTATTATTTTGCGTATAAGCTTATCAAAATCATGTTCTATATTATAAACCTATGAAAACCATATCGCAAGCCTTGACATCTTCCAAATTTCGACAATCTCCACAATATAATCAGGTCCTATCCTCCGTCAACTCCTCCAGCGTCCCAAAGCTGTATCCCATGTTCTCCCACTCTGTCAAAAGCTCATCTAAAACCTCTGCATTGGTCTTAGAAGTATTATGTAATAGTACCACTGCCCCGGGATGGACACGGTCGGTAAGCTTCTTCATGGCCTCCTTATGACTGGGCTGATCATCCACATTCCAGTCCACATAGGCCAGACTCCAAAAGAAAGTGGAATAGCCCAAATCCTTGGCCATTTGAAGGTTACTTATGCTGTATTTACCTTGGGGCGGACGATAATACATGGGCATTTCCTCCCCTATCAGTTCCTGATACAACACACGCACATCATCCATTTCCTTTTGGAAGGCAGCGGCATCTGATATCTTGGACATATCAGGATGGTGATAGGTGTGGTTCCCCACAGTGTGCCCCTCTGCCACCATGCGCTTTACCATATCCGGTGCCGATTCCAAATAATGTCCCACCACAAAAAAGGTGGCTTTCACATCATGTTTTTTCAGTGCATCCAGCATGGCCTCCGTGTTGCCGTTTTCGTAACCACAGTCAAATGTCAGGTAAATCTTCTTTTCCTCAGTATCCGCCACATAATATGCGTCATACTTGGCAAGCTCCTCTGCCGGGCAATTACCTGTGGGGCATTTTCCGCTTTCTCCAAATCCCAGCCCCCAATTTTCGGTAAAAAGCAGGCCCCAGGTCTGGCTTTGAGGCACTGCCACTTCCGCTGCTACTTGTTTCGTATCGCTGGATTGCTCCAGATGGACGGTGCTGTTTTCCTTTACCGCATCCGCCAGATTACCGCCAAGAAAAAAAGCTGCTGCCAGAAAGCACAGCGTGGGCGCCACTGTTTTGGTAAATTGTTCTTTCATACTAATTCTCACATCCGTTTTTGGAACAGTATATGAAAACAACCTATTCTTTATGCGCGCAGACTTTCAAAGGCACCTTCTATCTGCAGTCTTCCGTACCCCCACTCCCTATTGGGATAAAATAGCGTATCCGACCGTTCTGCACCTCGTATGAGATAGCTTTTAAGCTCTCTGCTCTCCGCATAAAGACTTCTTTTCTCCACCACTGCCCACTGAAACAGCTGGGCCACTGCTCCGGCTGTAACGGCTGCGGCCAATGCGGAACCGCTCTGACTGCCCCGTATGGTAGATACATTCACCCCCGGCGCTGCCAGATCCGGACGAATGATACCGGTGCGGGAAAAGCCTCTTCCTGAATCCACAGCAAAGCTCGTATTGGCAGGATTGTAGGATGTCACACTGATTACCTGAGCCGCCATGGAGGGCTCTGTCATGGTGATATATGGATTTGGCCTGAGAAAATACACCGGCGCATCCAAAAATTCCGTGATGGGCAGCCACATGTCAAAAGTGCCGTTATACACCGTTCCCGGAGAACTGACTTCAAAGGTCCAAATACCGGGCGTGGGATATTGCAGCCAAAACCGCAGGAGCTGTTCTCCCGATGAAGGTTCCACCAGGGTACTGGACAGCGTAATAATGGTATCCTCATACACCAGCCGATAGGTAAGGGTCTGACCACTGTTAATCCGAAGGGGCGGTATCTCCTCTCCCCCGGGGGAGCGTACTCCTACTTGCAACGTATCCGGCAGACTGCTCCAACACTCAAGTACAAAGCCGCTACAATTATCTTCCACCCGTACTTCTACATTGCTGTCCGCATCATCCGTAGTAATTGCATTTCCTCCGACCACACTTCCCGGCCTTCTCCCGCGGTAATGATGCGCCATGTTGCCTTCGTCTCCACCACAAACCACCACCGCCCGACTTCTACGCACAGCCACCGTATTGATATAGCGGGAGAGCACGGAGGTTCCGGCATGGTCTCCCATATTGGTCCCCAGACCTAAGCAGATAATCACCGGACGACTTAATACCCGAGCAAACCGGTCAGCATACTGCACCGCCAGCATAATGTCATTTTCCTGATAGGCAGGCACACCTCCGGGTATCAGGAGCATACGACGCAGATAATCCTTGCATCCTTTTAATTTGACCACTACAATATCCGCCTCCGGAGCTGCCCCCGCATAGCGGGCAGGTGTACTAAGTCTGCTTCCGGCAGCCACAGATGCAAGCAACGTACCGTGTCCGTTTTCATCCCGGGTAGGTACCACCCTGTACGGATCATCTGCCTGAAGCGCCCGATTAATGTCCTCCCTTGTATACTCGCTTCCAAAAGCAAAGCCTTCCGGCGTCCTGCCTGTTTGGATGGTCTGGTCCCAAATGGCCAGAATACGGCTGTTGCCGTAAACATCCCGAAATACATTCTGTGTATAATCGATCCCTGTATCAATAAAGCAAATAACACAACCTCTTCCCGTAAGATTTAACGGCTCCTGCTGTACCTGCAGGATTCCGCTGGCGATCAACGCTTCCGCACCGTTATCCCCCGTGCCGCCGGTAATAGGCATCAACCCATACAACTTTGGTATACTCTGGTATTGAAAAGCCTCCACTCCCCAATCAGGAATGGTCGGTCCCTGCAGATAGATAATATTATAAAGGTTGTCAACATTGGCATAACAAAAAGCTTCTCCCATTCCAATAAAATCAGAAAGGGAGAAGTCCGTAATATAATCATATGTATTTTCAGAGAGGATAACCTCCCTGCAATCAGGTGTGGAATTTGCATTAATATCCATATTCCATTCCCACAGACATCTTTTAGAACTACTATATGCCCTACAGCTTCTTTACATTCAGACAACGGATGGCATTCAATACTGCCAGTACCATTACGCCCACATCTGCAAAAATTGCAATCCACATATTAGCGATACCCATTGCCCCCAGTACAAGGCAGATTCCTTTTACACCCAGGGCAAATACAATGTTCTGATATACAATTCTTAAGCATTTTCTGGAAATAGCGATGGCCTTGGCAATCTTTAAGGGATTGTCATCCATCAACACAATGTCTGCCGCCTCAATGGCGGCGTCAGAACCCATAGCACCCATGGCGATACCGATATCCGCCCTGGAAAGCACGGGGGCATCATTGATACCATCACCCACAAAAGCCAGTTTTTCCTTATCCGACTTAGCCGAAAGAAGTGCTTCCACCTTAGACACTTTATCTGCAGGCAAAAGCTCGCTGTGAACTTCATCCACACATAGCTTATCAGCCACATGCTCTGCCACAGCCTTGGCATCGCCTGTAAGCATAACCGTCCGTTTTACACCGGCTTTTTTCAAGGCTTTCATAGCATCTGCTGCGGTCTCCTTAATCACATCTGCAATCAGAATATATCCTGCATAAACATCGTCTACTGCCACATGGACAACCGTTCCCAAATCCGCTACTTCTGTAAACTTCTGTTGCTTTAACTTCATCAGCTTGACATTGCCCGCTGCGACCTTGTGCCCTGCCACAGAAGCGGTGATGCCGTGGCCGCTGATTTCTTCCACATCTGACACCATTTCTCTGTCAATTTCTTTACCATAGGCCTTTTGCAGGCTCTTACTGATGGGGTGATTGGAATAGCTTTCTGCATAAGCTGCATAATAGAGAAGCTGTTCCTCTGTAAATGCTGCCTCAGGTACAATCTGCTGTACCTCAAACACACCCTTGGTAAGTGTCCCTGTCTTGTCAAAAACCACATACTTGGTCTGAGCCAATGCCTCCAGATAATTGGACCCCTTCACCAGGATACCGCAGGCAGACGCTCCGCCGATTCCGCCAAAGAAGCTTAAAGGTATGGATATAACTAGTGCACAGGGGCAGCTGATTACCAAAAATGTCAGTGCACGGATAATCCAGGTGCTCCACCCCGCAGGATTTGCCATAAACAGATTGATGATGGGGGGAAGTATCGCCAGCGCCAGCGCACCATAGCACACAGCCGGTGTGTAGTACTTGGCAAACTTGGTAATAAAATTCTCTGAGCGGGATTTTTTCATGCTGGAATTCTCCACCAGCTCCAATATCTTGGAAACCGTGGACTGACCGAACTCCTTGGTGGTCTGAATCTTCAGCATGCCAGCATTGTTCACACAGCCGCTGATAATTTCATCTCCCACACCCACATCCCTGGGCACGCTCTCACCGGTAAGCGCCGCAGTATTGACGGTGGAAGTTCCCTCTGTCACCACGCCGTCAATGGGCACCTTCTCGCCAGGTCGTACCACGATGACCGTACCGATGGCCACCTCATCCGGGTCCACCTGCACAAGCTCCCCCAAAGCACCTTCCACATTGGCATAGTCCGGTCGGATATCCATCAAAGCACTGATATTACGGCGGCTCTTACCTACAGCCACAGCCTGAAACAGCTCGCCGATCTGGTAAAACAGCATTACCGCCACGCCTTCCTGATATTCGCCCAAAATAATAGCTCCCACAGTGGCCACCGCCATCAGGAAATTCTCATCAAAGACCTGCTTATTTAAAATGCCCTTAACCGCCTTGCGCAAAATATCATAGCCTATGATAAAATAGGGCACCATGTAAAGTAAAAACTGCCATGGCTGCCCCAGCGGCAGAAAGGCCAGCACCACCATAAGTATGGCTGCAATGATAATGCGTCGCAGAACCTTTTTTTGCTTCTTGGTCATAATTCTACCTCTACAGGAATTCTCTCACACAATTCATCCTACAAATAAATCTCACAATCGTCCTCAACAACCTTACAAGCCTTTACAACAGCCTGCATAACGGACTTCTCATCTGCACCGTCCTCAAACTCTACATTCATCTTCTGGGTCATGAAGCTTACCACTGCATCCTTTACACCTGCAACAGATTTGGTTGCCTCCTCCATCTTCATGGCACAGTTTGCACAATCTACCTCAATCTTATAAGTCTTTCTCATTGTAAATTCCTCCTGATTCAATATGGATTTGGTCATTTGCAAATGCAACGCATTCGCATTTATTTTCTCAATCATTCATATGAATGATTGAGAAAATAAATGCGAATGCGTTGCATTTG
>JAZQFO010000002.1:0-4983 GCA_045539535.1 Acetatifactor sp. | reverse complement strand
CCATTCCTTTAACTTTGTCAATGTTTTATTTTAAAAAAAATGAATCAGAGCCCTAAAATAACCGCATATTTTTACATTTAAAAGGACATACTGTTGATGTGCAACTTATAATTTTAGAGCAAAATAGTAATGAGAGGGAGAACGTATGGGAAATAAATTATTAGATGGCACCGCGCTGACCATCGCCATTATCGGCGCAATTAACTGGGGTCTGATCGGTCTCTTCCGCTTTGACCTGGTAGCGTTCCTTTTTGGAGATATGTCTTGGATTTCACGTATTGTCTATATTCTTGTAGGGCTGTGCGGCTTATATCTTCTGACCTTTTATATGAGACTGTCCGATAACTCCGGGGAATAAAGCAACCGCTTTCTATTTCAAAAAAGGATATGCCACTTCTTTGGCATATCCTTTTTAAATCAAATCCAATCTTCTTACAATGCTTTGATATCCACTTCCTTACCGTCTCTCCAAAGTCTTTCCAAATCATAGAGCAAACGGTTCTCCTTGTCAAAAATATGAACAATCAAATCACCAAAATCCATCAACACCCAGTTTGCGGTATCATAACCCTCAATCTGCTTTACATGGAAGCCGGCACGGCCCAGCTTTTCCTCCACATTGTTGCAAAGAGCCTGAATCTGGCTGTGGTTATTACCACCTGCAATCATAAACATATCTGCCACTACAGACACCTCGCTGATGTCAATAATACGAATTTCCTCAGCTTTTTTATCTTCCAGTGCATCCACTGCAAGCTTTGCCATTTCAATTACTTTACTCTCCATCTTCCCACTCCTTTGCCAAATCTCTATAGTACTCATAGGTTTTCCGGGTCTGGGGATCAATTTCCTCCTCATCAGACTCCAGATAAACAAGTGTATCTTCTAAAATACGAAGCAGCGCTCTGTCTAAATCCACAAATGCCAATTGTCTGATTTCGCTTAAATTAGCAGCTTTGTCTCTGCCGGGCTCAATATAATCCGCCACAAAAACAATCTTTTCCAAAAGACTCATTGCGGGCCGCCCGGTGGTATGATTCAAAATAGCATGAATCACATCCGAATCCGTCACCCCGTACTCCTCCATAGCCATAAAACTTCCTACCTTGGCATGAAGAAGGGAAGGGTTTCTTCTCTCGTACTCCGTCACACTGATATTGTGTTTTTCGCAGATAGAAAGGCGTTTCTCATCAGACAAACACTTGGCACAATCATGCAAAAGTCCGGCCAACTGAGCATCCTTCAAAGATGCGCCGTAACGCATAGCCAGCGCCGCAGCCGTGTATTCCACACCTAGTGTATGCTCAAAACGTTTTCCGTCCAAAGCCTTTTCCATCGCTTTTCTTATTTTCTTTAATTCTACGATTTTCATGCGCGATAAAACCCTTTTTCTTCTATATAAGAACATACTTCTTCCGGCACCATGTATCGTATACTTTGACCTTTGTTTACGCGGTCTCTGATCTCCGTAGAGGAAATCTCCAATTGACGAAACGGCAAAAAATAAATTCTTGCATCATACTTTGCCTGAAGATAAGCAATTTGTTCCTGCATCGCTTCTGTTTCATAATTGTCCCGTACCGCTGCAATAATACTGCTGACTGCAAATATCCGTCCCGGTTCCTTCCATTTGTCGATACCAAACAGGCAATCCGCTCCAAAAATAAAGAAAAACTCATGCCGGGGATATTGCTTTGCAAGTTCTTCCAAGGTCTCATAGGTATACGTATTCCCGGCTCTTTTCACCTCAATATCCAGACACTCAAAAACAGGATTGGTCCGGATGGCAAGTCTGGTCATTTCAAGACGCTCTGACGCAACAGGCCAGGAAATCCCTTCCTGCTTGTCCTTCATATAAGAATACCCCGTGGGAACAAACCAGACCTCATCCAACTCAAACTCCTCTGCCGCGCCTTGTGCCAGCATCAAATGTCCGATATGAATGGGATTGAAGGTTCCGCCCATAATACCTATTTTACTCATATTTTTCCCCTTATTTGGGCAATTCAATCTTCGGGTTCTTTTTATCAGGCTTGTAAAGAACAATCTTGCGACCGATTACGTGTACCACCTGAGAATGAGTACGCTCAGCTACAGCTTCCGCAATAGCTCTGGGATCATCCAGACAGTTTTTCAATACTGCAATTTTAATCAACTCATTATTGTTAAAGCACTCTGCAACAGCCTCAGTAACCTCAGGGGTCAGACTGGACTTTCCAATCTGAAACACAGGGTTCAGATTGCTTGCAAGTCCTTTTAAATATGCTCTCTGCTTACTTGTCATATCATATACCTCTATTTATAGTAGTCGAAGGACAAACCATACATCCGCACAGTATCACCTTCCTGGATGCCCAGATTCTCAAGCTCCTCCAAAATACCTGTTTCCTTCAGGAAATTCTGGAAGAATGTGAATCCCTTCTCGCTCTCCAGATTGGTGTAGCCAAGCATCTTCTCTATGCGGGGACCTTCCACAACATACTCATCTTCCTCTTCATCATAGGTAACGGTATAAGGTTCATCGGAATACCCTTTCTTAAGCTCAGGGAAATACTCCTGCTCAAATACAGTAGGCTCCTCACCAACCTGGGAAAGCATCTCATTTACCTTGTACAAAAGTGGCTTAACACCCTCACCGCTTACCGCAGAAATGGCAAACACCTGAATTCCCTTAGGTTCAAATTCTTTACGAATCAGTTCCACAGGGTCCTCTTCGCCCTCTGCCACATAAATAGCATCAATCTTATTAGCTGCAATTACCTGAGGACGCTTTGCAATCTCAGGATTGTACGCCTCAAGCTCCTTGTTAATTGCATAAATATCCGCAATGGGATCACGTCCCTCCGTACCGGCGGCATCCACAATATGAATGATTACCTTGGTACGTTCAATGTGACGCAAAAATTCATGGCCAAGTCCAATACCTTCTGATGCCCCTTCAATAAGACCGGGAATATCTGCGATTACAAAACCACCGGTACCCTCCAAGTCCACAACACCCAAATTGGGATTCAAAGTGGTGAAATGATAGTTGGCAATCTTCGGTTTGGCATTGGTTACACGGGAAAGGAATGTGGACTTACCCACATTGGGGAACCCTACAAGTCCCACATCTGCAATCACCTTAAGCTCCAGCATCAGTTCAAGCTCCTGGGCAGGCTGACCGGGCTGTGCATACTTAGGTGCCTGCATGGTACTGGTAGCATAATGCTGATTGCCATTGCCGCCTTTGCCGCCCTTAAGAAGCACTACACGTCTGTTATCCCCGGACATATCGGTAATAACCTGTCCACTCTCCGCTTCCTTGATCACTGTACCCTGAGGAATCTTGATAACAATGTCATTGCCATCCTTGCCACGACAATTCTTCTTGCCGCCTTCCTCGCCATCACCGGCCTTGTACTTTCTGATATGTCTGAAATCAATCAGTGTATTCAATCCCTCATCCACTTCAAAGATTACATCTCCTCCGCGTCCGCCGTCACCGCCATCGGGACCGCCATTGGGCACATATTTTTCTCGTCTGAAGGATACATGTCCGTCGCCGCCTTTACCACTGCGCACATATATCTTGGCTCTATCTGCAAACATGGGAAAACTCCTTTCTAAAATATACAAAGGGCTTCAAACGAAGTAGTTTGAAGCCCCGATAGGTCTTATTGCTCTACAGGATAAACAGAAGCCTGCTTCTTGTCGCGGCCCTTTCTCTCGAAACGCAATACGCCGTCAACCAATGCATACAGGGTGTCATCACCGCCAATGCCTACGTTGTTGCCGGGATGAATCTTGGTTCCGCGCTGTCTATAAAGGATGTTACCAGCCTTTACGAACTGGCCGTCTGCACGCTTTGCACCTAATCTCTTGGACTCGGAATCTCTACCGTTCTTGGTAGAACCTACTCCCTTTTTATGAGCGAACAATTGAAGGTTAAAGTTCAACATGTTTTTACACCTCCTCGAATTTTACTTGCAAATATCTAGCGCCGTATTCCTTACTCAGAGATTCTAATGCCAAAACAAAAGAATCCATAAGAAATACTGACTTTTCCTGCAATACGCTTTCAAACAAACATTTCAAAAAACCATCTTCCTCATTAACTACAGTATCAACCTTCTCTCCCGCCAATACCTCTAAAGCATTGTTGGTAGCTGTCGCTAAAGTTGATATTGCTGCGCAAAGCACATCCGGCTGATGTTTTCCAAATATATTCTTTTTGGCGTATCCGGCATGTCCCATACAGATAAACCCTCTGTAGGAACCGTTAGAATCTTTTAAAATAGTTACAGTTGTCATAACTTACGCGTTGATCTTTTCAATCTTAACCTGAGTATATGCCTGTCTGTGACCATTCTTCTTGTGGTAACCGGTTTTTCTCTTGTACTTGTATACAATAACCTTCTTGCCACGACCCTGCTCCATAACGGTAGCGGATACGGTTGCTTTTGCAACTGCATCACCCACCTTGAGGGATCCGTCACTTACTGCGATAACCTGGTCAAAAGTAACAGTATTACCAGCTTCTGCATCGAGCTTCTCAACCTTGATTACATCGCCCTCAGAAACCTTGTACTGCTTTCCGCCTGTTGCAATAATTGCGTACATATTAAGGCACCTCCTTCATAGAACGCCTGCCGAATGCATCGTTCTTTACTCGCTAACTTTGGTGGCGCCACGTTCAAACGGGCACACTTCTACCTAGTTATGCGGCATACTGTGATATAATAGCATGTGTTGTCTCCAAATGTCAATATATTTTTTCAAAATCTCGCGAAAAAAGCCAACCGAAGTTGACTTTTCCGTAATCATACACATTAAAACAACTTATTTGCCGCCTAACATAAGTGCAACCATCTTACCTATCATATTTAAATACGCCTTGTCTGACTCAGACCACAACCGGGATGCCTGCTCTCCTCTGTAGAAGGTTATATAGCCGGGTACGCCGCTATCCATGCGATAAATCAAAGCCGCAGTTACCTTTTG
>JAZQFO010000001.1:0-18774 GCA_045539535.1 Acetatifactor sp. | reverse complement strand
AGTACAATACAATGCTCATTGTAGTATCCGTAGGGCGAATACTGAAAGGACCAGTCGCTGTCATTGATGGTAATAGGAATTACCCTGTGAGTCTGTCTGGCAGGATGATTTACACGGCCGGCATAACCCACATTTTCCACGCACAGCTGACACTTGGGATATCCGCTTTGCTTGGCATTATTAGCCGCCGCAATGGCCTTGGGGTCCTTCTCCGGCTTGGACAGATTAATAGACAAATCAATCACGCCGTAGACACTGTCCACCGTCCAGCGCATATCCTTGCACAGACGGTATCTTCTGATATAGTCTGTATCCTGGCTGAATTTGTAATAAAAATCCGTAGCCTCCTTGGGTGAAGAATGATACTTCTCATAAAACATGCGATTCACCTCTGACGGTCTGGGTGTAATCGCATTCATTAATCTAGTGTCAAACAGATCGCGATACACGATGCTGTCCGGGATTAACTCCCTCTCCACTGCAATATCCAATAAATTCTTTAAAATATCTTCCAAGTCAGAGGTTGCCACAACCCTTTCGGGTTGTGCACTCTCTTCATACTCTTCTTCGTTAAACATATCCATAAGCAGATTGGTTGCATAGATTTTCTCAGCATTGTCAATCAACCCGCAATTCAAACCGTACTGCACCAGTGCGGTGATATTCTCACACAATTTGCTCATGCATCTTTCCTCTTTTCTAAAAGTCCCGAATGGTAGCCAGTGTGGGCAGTGCATTGCCCTCATAATCAAACAACGCCTGATTGGCCCACTCATTACCACCGGGTCCCTTTTCGCCGGTATATTCCAGCGCCTCATCCGTGGCCCAGCCGCAGCCCGGCACCGGAATCCAGCCCGGCTCCCAATAATAGAAGCCCTCACAACCCGGCACAGAAGTAATTCTGTTCAAGAAATCCTCCATAAAATCCTGCTGCCCATGAATACTCATAGGGTACTCAATCCTCTCTACCAGCTCAGGTTTGGTGGCCATACCTTTGTGTTCACCCACAGCCACACCTTCGTAAGCAGAATAATCCTCCATGGTAAAGCCCATAGAAACCTCTGCCACAATCAGCTTCTTGCGATAACGCTGTGCCATATCGCGCATATTATCTTCCAGCTGCTGCAAGGTTCCATGCCAGAAGGGATAATAGGACAAACCGATGATATCAAAATCCTCTCCCAGCTCCACATAGTGGTCAAACCAGTCACGATACATTTCGTTATTACCACCATTGTCCAGATGAATCATGATGGGCATATCCTTGTCAATGCTGCGCACTGCACGGATACCTGCACTGATGTATCTGGCGATATTCTCATACGCCGGTTTCTGACCCGTGGGCCACAGAAGTCCGTTAGTTATCTCATTTCCCACCTGCACCAGCGTAGGCATAGCTTCATTGGCCTTTAAAACCTCAAGTACTTCTACTGTGTAATCATAGACTGCCTGCTCCAACTGTGCTTCAGAATACCCTCTCCAGGCCTTGGGGACAAACTGCTTGCCGGGATCTGCCCAGAAATCACTATAATGTAAATCCAGCAAAAATCCCATGCCCAGCTTTAGCGCACGTTTCGCCAAAATGATGGTCTTCTCCAAATCATTGGTGCCTGCACCATAAGGCTTTCCATCCTCGGAATAGGGATCATTCCAGAGGCGGAGTCTGACAGAATTTACCCCATTTTTTTGCAAGATTTCCAGCATGTCGCCCTCTCTACCGTTATCAAAATAACGGGCACCGCACGCCTCCTGCTCTATCAATGTGGAAACATCCATTCCCTTGATAAATTCTGCCATGACATCCTCCTACAACTCACCCAAAATTAGTCAAAATCCGTAATTCTCTCGTGCATTCTTCCATAACGGAAACGAATCATCTCGTTTTTCTCCAGTACGTCTGCCTCATTGCCGCAGTACTGGCAGCGAAGACAATAGTACTCATCCTTTTCCTTATCATAAAACATATCAATATCCAAATCTCGCATAAAGCAGGAAGGACATCTGTAATTTAGTCTGCCTTTTCCAGATTGAGCCATGTGGAAACTACCTCCTTGTCGCTGATTTTTTTCTGATAACCCAGAGTATACATAGGGGAGAATGCGTAGCCTTCACGCACATAAGCCTCACCGTCTGCAGCATCGGTACTAAGAGACACCTTTGTCTCGATGGCAGGAATGGTTGCACTTGCAAGCTTACCGCCCTTCATAGCCTTCTCACGACACTTATACTCATAAGGGATACTCTCAGTGTTCTCACCATCGGTAACTGCCAGGGTGATACCGCACATATCCTCAGGATACTCGGTGGTTCCGTAACAGCCCACCATGTACTCATTGATGGTTACCTCTGCATCAGGATTGCTCATCTCCAAAATATGACGCTCAATGCGAATCTTGGAAGAACCTTCTTCGAAGTAAAGCTTGGTCTGAAGCTTCACAGTCAAATCCACAAACTCAATATCAACAGGATCCAGCGTCAATACTCTTGTATTGCCCTCCTGAGAGAAACTTGCATGGGTACGGCAGAGACACAAATCCACTTCCTCGCCATTGTAGCTTACTTTTGCACTGCGCACAGTACCCTCACCGGCATAATGGGTGAAATAACCTGCACGGTACTTCTCCTGAATCAAGAAAGGATAGGACGCATCCTGCACATGCTTGGTGCCGATACCAACCTCCCATTTCAGCTTTGCCACATAGGGTCTTAAATCCACGATTGCACCGCCCTGATCCATGTTGACACAAGCACGCATGTAAGGGTCGCTGTACCAGAACAGCTGCTTATTGGAACCGTACAAAATATCCTTCCAAAGAGCACATTCAGGCTCTGTATAGGTCTTATTCTCGCGATAGAAATCTGCAAACTCAGCCATGGTCATATCGATGAGCTGACCTTCTTTTTTCAGCTGGCCATAGTATGCCATACCTTCCTCATAGGACTTAGCCAGAAGCTCATAGGGAGCCTCCCAGCGTCCCATCTTGTTAAGCCAGCCGGGACCTACGAACATCATGTTGTAGGAATAACCGTTATTGTATTTGGCCAGATGACGATACTGGTCTACCAGATTGAATAGGTAAGGCATCTCCCATGTCTGGCTGTCATAAATCATACCACGCAGCACGTTCTGGGGATGGGTTCCGAAGTTGGATCCGTTACCGTCATAGCATGCCAGCAGGTCTCTTGACAGATGAGGAATTGCAACAATACCGCTATCCTCCGCCTCATTGGCAGCAGGCGCATGGGTATTCTGCTTAGAAGGAATCCAGGGATTCCAGGGGCCGCCGTCAAACAAGGTATACCAGGAATTGTTACAGGTATGGTATGCCTTAGGGCCCTCCTCCCAACAGGTTGCAATGGCACATTTTACCATGGGATATTTTTCTTTGATGTAATTGGTCAGCTCTGCGTCCATATAATAGGAACCGGTAGACTCAGGATAAAAACCGAATCTGTCATAGAACTTTCCAAATACATCATCCACAATGTTTTTCTTATCTTCCATGGAGAACATCCAGATACAGAAATCCTTGGTCTGGTATTTCTCTCTAAACTCCTTACAGGGCAGTCCCAAAAGGGAAAGAGAAATCTCGTCTCCGTACTGCTCGTGATGGGCCTTGGCAATCTCCACAGCCTCATCATTGAAAAGGCTTGCATAGGTCATCTGAATGGTAGTCTTCAAACCATGCTTGTGAGCAGTTTCCTGCTGAAATTTAAAGATATCCAAAGACTCGGTGAGCAGTGCTTTTCTGCCGATATCCTCAGCCTTACCCTGTCCGGTAACCTTTTCCGCATACTCAGGTACCATCTCAGGACGATGAATAATGTTCACAATAAAAGTGTTGTTCATGTTCTTCTTTACTCCTTTAGGTTTCAAATTAACTCTTTACAGAGCCTCCGGTTACACCTTCTACATAGAACTTCTGCATGATTACAAACAGGATGGAAATGGGGATGGATACCAGCACACCACCTGCACAGAATATGGAGAAATACTTGTTAATCAGAGACTTATTTAACATGTTATAAAGTCCGATTGCAATGGTCCAGTCTGTGGAAATACCGGAGTTCAGCATCAGCTTTGCCAATACAAAGTCGCCCCAGGGTACCAAAAAGGCACTGATGGTGGTATACACGATAATCGGCTTGGACAAAGGCAGAATTACATCTTTGAAAATTCTGGCCTGGCTTGCGCCCTCCAGTCTTGCCGCTTCTCGCAGGGACACAGGGATCGTATCCATAAAGCCCTTAGCGATCAGATATCCAAGACCGGAAGCTGCAGAGTATACAATAATCAGACCCAGATGGCTGTTGGTCAGTCCCAAGGACTTCATTACGAAATACACTGCAATCATGGACAATACGCCGGGGAACATATTGAGAATCAAACTCAGATTCATCAAAACCTTTCTACCCTTAAAGCGCATACAGCTCATAGTATAACTTACCATCAAAGTAAAAATCGTAGAGATAATACAGTTAAACACCGCAATAATCAGCGTGTTTTTGAACCACACAGGATACTGCACCACAGAATCCGACTCAAGCAAAACTGCCGTATAATTCTTCAAAGACCAAGTCTCCGGAAAGAAATGAGCCACATTGATTCCGCTGTATCCGCTAAAGGAAGTCACAATCAACCACACAATCGGAATCAGCCAGATAACTGCAAGCACTGCCAGTAACACATTGGTGCCTATTTTGGAAAATAATCTCTTTGTTTTCGCATTCATTACTGGAATACCTCCTCTCTGTCACCCTTCATCATTCTGCTGAAGGTAATCAGTGTAAACGCTGCACAAATAATGAATACCAGAATACCGATTACAGAAGCAATCTTATAGTTGTAGTACTCATTGGTCAATCTGAACAGCCAGGTAACCAGCAGGTCAACCTCCTTGGCATTGGAGTTGGCCAGGAGCTGATCCGTTGTAACGTACACATCCTGCGTCAACAGGTAAATTACGTTAAAGTTGTTAATATTCTTTACAAAATCCGTTATCAGGGAAGGCCCCTGGATAAACAGAACGTAAGGCATGGTAATGTGTCTAAAAATCTGGAAGGGTGTTGCGCCGTCAATCTTCGCACTCTCAATCTGATCCTGAGGAATATTCATGAGAATACCCGTGGAAATCAGCATCTGATAAGGAACACCTACCCAGATATTAATCAATACAATCATAACCTTGGCCCAGCCGGGACTGGTAAGGAAAGGTATGTATGTCAAGTTGGGATGAACCAACCCAATATTCTTAAGTAAGTCGGTAATTCCGATGTTGGCACAAATAGTATTTACAATACCGGAATCTCCGAAGAAATTACGTACCAAAAGCAGCGTTACAAACTGAGGCACTGCAATCGCAATGATGAAAAGTGTACGCCACATTTTGGGGAAAACGGTAAGCTTGCTGTTAATCAGCTTTGCCAGCAAAATACCGCCGATAAAGGTTGTAAAGGTAGCCAATACCGCCCATACAAGCGTCCAGCTCAAAACCTTCTTGAAGGCATAGCCGAAGGTCACTGTTACAGAATCAGTGAACAGAGATTGGAAGTTCTTAAAGCCTACCCATGTAAACAACGCATTGGGCGGCATATGATTCTGGTCATAGTTGGTAAAAGCAATGGCAATCAATACCAGAATCGGGATAATATTCATCAGTACCACGCCAACCACAGGAAGGGAAAGCAGGGTAATGTGAAACTTTTCATTAAATAAGGACTTTACATCTTCCTTGAAAGTAGGAACATGCTTACCACTCTTCGCTAACACCTGAAGGTTGTAAACGTTCTTGATATTGTGAATGTAAACCAACAGGAAAACAAAGATAAAAAATAACGAAATGATAGAATTCAACAAGATTAAAAAGGAATTGTCGTAGTCATTGACCGTACTCGTCATGGTCAACGGATCAAAAACCTGCTCAAACTGCACGGTTCCCAAGGTACCAAACTGTGACAGATTCGGTACAGCATACATCATCACCATAACCACAAAGGCAACCTGCAAAGCCATCATCAACAATCCATTAATGATCTGTTTACGGGCAAAATATCCGGCTCCCATGAACAACAAAGAAGCTTTGACCCAAATATCTCCCTTACAAACCGCCACAAAGAAATCTTTGAAATAATTTCCGGAGCGTTTCACTTTTTGTTTCTTAGTAGTCTTTGCCATACTTACCTCCGTGCTATGTTTATCATGGCCGCGGAAATGACACCGTAGCATCATTTCCGCGAGTCTCATGTTTTAATTCATTACTTTATTTGTTGAACTATTATTCAACGGGTGCAACAATACCGGTTACTGCGGTGTCAAGAAGCTCCTGAAGCTCAGTGCCATCGGGATTACCGGAAGACAGAATCTGTCCAAGAGTCTGTGCGGGAGACCAATAGTTGCCGCCTACACGCTGAGGGGTAGCATATGCTGCCTGCTCTGCCAATGCTGCGATAGCGGGATCAGCCTGAACTGCATCAGATGCTGCTGCATTGATGTTAGCGGGGCCAAGGCCTCTGGTCTCAAATCTGGTAACCTGAGAAGCCTCACTGGTCAGATGCTCTGCAAGAAGCATGGACCATCCAAGGTTGTCAGAGTGAGGGTTAACACCTACAAGCTTATAGCCGGAGAAGGAAGACATCTGAGTGTCAGTGCCTGCTACCTTGTAAGTAGGAAGCTTGGTTGCTGCATAATTCTCGCCCCATGCTTCTGCTGCAGTAGCTGCTCTCCAAGTACCGTTTACACATGCTGCGATAGAACCTTCGGTAATAGCAGTTGCCATTTCCTGATCAGTCATGTTTACAAAAGAACCGGTAGCGAACAGATCCAAGATACCCTGTGCAACATCAGTACCACCTGCTGCATTCCAATCACAGCTATTAGTACCGTCTGCATTCAGGGACATATCAAAACCAGCGCCCTTGAAGAAGGAGTAGATGTACCAACCATCTGCTACACACATTGCAACCTTCTTGTCATTGGCTGCTGCAACCTCAAGCATCTTCTCCATGGACTTTACATCATCCTCAGTGAAGATGGACTTATCATAGAACATGAAGTATCCGTTATCAGCGGTCATAGGATATGCGTACAAAGTACCGTCAACGCTTGCAGCCTCAACAGCACCTGCTACGTTAGCTGCTGCAACATCATATGTATAAGTAGCGGAAACTGCCTGCAATGCACCTGCCTTAACCAGCTCGTTAATCTGGTCATCAGCGAAGGTATATACATCAGCTGCTGCCTCAACGTCTACTAGAACGGTATCCTTACAGGTAGACTCACTCTCTGCACCCAGAGTAATGTTGAAATCAACATCAGGATATGCTGCCTCAAACTCAGCAATCAAATCCTTGGTCAAGTCCTGATCTTCCTCAGAAGCCCATACAGTCAAATCCACAGTACCGGTGGTAGCTGCAATCAGATTTGCAATGGGATCAGTACTTGTTGCAGGAGCCTCACTGGAAGTCTCTGCCTTAGATGATTCAGGTGCCTTAGAGCTTACCTCTGCATCGTTTCCTCCGCAAGCTGCCAGTCCGCAGACCATCATTGCTGCAGAAAGTACCAATGCACAAACTTTCTTTTTCATAAATAATCCTCCTTTTGGTGAGTTGATAAATCTTGCGCACATTGCGCAATCGGTTGTTCATCTCAAATATATCAAGCATAACCCTTTTTGTCAACATCCTTTTTGCACTTTGTCCCTTTTTAACCAAAAAAGAACGAGTGCTTTGGTAGTTTTTACCAATGCACTCGTTTAAATATGGGAGGAACAACTAATTATTATTTGTCGCAACATTGCGCAACCGCGCTACTATGCTAAAGTGTTGAACCCTTCAGCATTACTTCGTAGCTAAGAAGCGTTCTTTGGGAAACCTCTTTTCCCTTGATACTATCCAATAAAATTTTGCAGGCTTCTCTTCCCAACTCCTTGGGATCATACTGCAAAGCCGTTATGGGCGGCTGATTGTTGGAAAGAACCTGGCTGTTATAAAAAGAAGCAATTTTAATCTGTCCCGGAACCGACACATTGTCCCTGCGCAACTTTTCTAAAACAGTATAACAAATGCGGTCGTCCATACACACAATACAGTCCGCGCCTCTGCGCAGCGCCTCTTCCACACTGTAATTTATGCTAGAATCGTTGTCGCAATTCATAAAGATCAAATCCTCATCGACAGTGAGTCCCTGTGTTCTTAACGCATCTTCAAATCCGATACGCCTGGTCCTGTTTACCACATGATTGGAATCTCCGCCCACCAATGCAAGCTTTTTGATTCCCTTCATAATCAGAATACTGGTTAACTCTTTACAAGCTCCGTGATGGTTATTGTCAATCTGAATAACGTCTTCTTTGTCGGTGGAACCGATGGTTACAAAGGGTACATTGTTACTGCTAAGAAATGCTACCCTCTCATCCTCCACCAAGGTTCTTCCAAGGATCAAACCATCTACCTTATGGTTGCGCACCACCTTTTCCAGATGGGAAATATCTCTGTCAAACACCAAGGTAATCAGCACATCATAATCATTAAGCGCAGCAATCTCGCTGATACCCATCATACAACGCTGAAAGAAAGGCAAATCCGTCACGGTAGAATCCCCTGGCATAATCCAGCCGATATTGTAGGTTTTGGATTTTGCAAGGCCCTTTGCAATCGGACTTGGCTGATAATCATGCTCTTTGATATACGCCATTACCCGGTCTCTGGTCTCCTGACCGATTCTTCCCTTGCCGGAAATAGCTCGGGAAACTGTAGTTTTGGAGATTCCTAAAGCCTCCGCCACATCACCTATGGTAATCTTGCCGCCTACTTTCTCGTTGCGGACAGTACTTTCCTCCATAACGCCTCCATCACGGCTATTTTGCCGTTTCTTTTTATCTGATTCATGTAATTCTTATCCAAATATTGACATCCCCAAATCCGCATGTTATACTTTGCGCAATCGGTTATTCATTTTCCATTTTAGCAATCCTACGCTATACTGTCAAGAAGTTTTTGGCAGATTTTGACAATTGTTTGACTATTTCAGAAAAGGAGCTGTCATTATGAGAACAGAGGAGATTTTATTTGGACCGGCATACTATGATGAGTACATGCCCTATGACCGCATTGAAACCGATATGCAGATGATGAAAAAGGCCGGAATGAATGTGATTCGTATCGCAGAATCCACCTGGAGCACCTGGGAGCCTACGGAGGGTGTGTTTGATTTTACCAGACTGCACAGAATGCTGGATGCGGCGATAAAATACGATATGAAAGTAATTGTAGGTAC
The DNA here is from genome assembly GCA_045539535.1 of Acetatifactor sp. GTDB lineage: Bacteria > Bacillota > Clostridia > Lachnospirales > Lachnospiraceae > Acetatifactor. The sequence continues at coordinate 9,500 of JAZQFO010000001.1, read as the reverse complement.
TCCTACCTATGCCATTCCCTCCTGGCTTGCACTAAAGCATCCTGCTGTACTTAGTTTTTCACAAAATGGTCAGGAGCTTTACGGTCATCGTCAGCTCACCGATATTACCAACCCGGATTATCTGTTTTACGCAGAACGTATTATCCGCAAACTCATGGAGGAAGTAAAGGATTGTCCTAATGTCATCGGATTCCAGTTGGACAACGAAACCCGTGCTGCCGGCGCAGCCTCTTACCAGACCCAACAGCTTTTCATCCGCAAAATGCAGGCCAAATACCCTGATATAGAAGAATTCAACCGTGAATTTGGATTAGATTATTGGAGCAACCGTGTGCAACGTTGGGAGGATTTCCCTGATGTGCGAGGCACCATAAACGGCAGTCTTTCTGCAGCTTATAAGCGTTTCTTGCGGGAGTGTATTACCGATTTTCTGCACTGGCAGGAACGCATTTTGCGCGAGTATATGCGCCCCGGGCAGTTCATTACCCACAACTTTGACTACTCCTGGATTGAATATTCCTTTGGTATTCAGCCCTTGGTAAATCAACACGACGCTGCATCCTTTATGGATGTTGCAGGCGTGGATATTTATCATCTGACCCAGGACAAACTTACCGGCGCCATGATTACCTTTGGCGGTGCAGTTGGCCGTTCTCTGAAAAAGGACAATTACCTGGTACTTGAGACCCAATCTCAGGGACGCTTAGACTGGCTCCCCTACCCCGGGCAGCTGCGTCTGCAGGCTTACAGTCATTTATCCAGTGGTGCCAACAGCGTCATGTACTGGAACTGGCACTCCATCCATAACTCCTTTGAGTCCTATTGGAGAGGCATTCTAAGCCACAACCTGGCCGAAAACGAGACCTATGATGAGTTGGCCGTATTCGGCAGTGAATTAAAACGCTTGGGCAGCCATCTGCGCAACTTGAAAAAAAGCTGCAAAATTGCTATACTCACAGATGTATCCAGCTTGGTGGGACTGGAAGAGTTCCCCATCAGTGATACGCTGGACTACAACACCATCCTGCGCTGGATGTTTGATGCCTGCTATGAGATGAATCTGGAATGTGATCTGGTTTGCGCAGAGGATGATTTTGACAATTATTCCCTGCTTCTGGTACCCGCTTTTTATTCCGCTACGGACAAAAGCATCCAGAAGCTGCGCAACTACGTAGCCCTGGGCGGACATCTGCTCTACGGTTTTAAGAGCGGATATGCCGATGAAGAGATCAAAATTTACCACGACAACCAGCCCCACCGTATGACGGATTGTATTGGCGCAACCTATGACCGCTTCACCAAACCGGAAAAGGTAATGCTACAGTTTGCCGAAAACAACGAAGACGGATCTATATTCCAAGTCTCCGAATGGATGGAGCTTGTAAATGTGGAAAATGCAGAAGTTTGGGCGCAGTATGTACATCCCTTCTGGGGCAAATACGCTGCAATTACCCACAATAGGTTCGGCTCCGGTACGGCTACCTACCTGGCATGCTATACCACCAAGGATGCATTAAAACACCTGATAAAGAAACTGGTGACCGTTGCAGACATTGCACTTCCGAAAACAACCTTCCCTGTAATTATCAAGCGCGGCACCAATGACGCCGGTAAAGAGATTATTTACTATTTCAACTACTCTTCTGAAGAACAGACTGTGTGCTATGAGCAGGCAAATGGCATGGAGCTGATTAGCGGCGAGGAGGTACATACCGGAGATTCAATCCTATTAAAGCCCTGGGATTTGGTGATTGTAGAAGTTTAAAGCTAAAAGGAGAATATTATGCCCAACATCATCCAAATCACAGATTTTGAAGCCCCGGAGCTTGATATCTATGCACGCCTTTCCGAAGGACAGCTACTCAACCGCCACGAGCCCCAAAAAGGCTTATTTATCGCAGAAAGTCCCAAGGTTGTGGAGCGTGCGCTGGATGCCGGATACGAACCGGTGTCCATGCTCTTGGAGTCCAAGCATATCGAGGGACAGGCTAGGGAAATCGTGAACAGAGTTGGAGATATTCCTATTTTTACAGCTGAATTTGATATTCTGACACAGCTTACCGGCTTTCAGCTGACCCGCGGGGTCCTCTGTGCCATGCGCCGCCCTGCACTTCCTTCGGTTGCAAAAGTCTGTGAAGGAGCTCGCCGCATCGCTATTCTGGAAAATGTGATGAATCCTACCAATGTGGGTGCAATTTTCCGCTCTGCTGCGGCACTGAACATGGATGCCGTACTGTTAACACCATCTTGCAGCAATCCCCTGTATCGCCGTGCCATCAGAGTCAGCATGGGCACTGTTTTTCAAATTCCTTGGACCTTTTTGGGCTGCGAAGATTCAGAAAACACCGAAGTAGATGTAAAACTATTGGAAGAGCTGGGCTTTAAGACTGCTGCCATGGCACTGAGCGATGAAGCCATCAGCATTGACAACCCACAGCTTATGGCCGAAGAAAAACTCGCTGTCATACTGGGCACAGAGGGCGATGGCCTTGCCACCCACACTATTGCAGACTGCGATTACACCGTGTGCATCCCCATGTCCCATGGTGTGGACTCCCTGAACGTGGCTGCCGCCAGCGCCGTAGCATTCTGGCAGCTGGGAAATCGCTAATTTGGATCATTTCTGATATTACAAAAGGGCTTCGAGAGAGTAAATTATATCCCTCAAAGCCCTTCTCTATTCCTGCTTACGCTTCCTGCGTATACTGCACCATCACAACCTTCTCCACACCGTCAATTGCATTCAAAGCATCTACCAAATCCTCATCACAATTCACCGCATAGGTCAACTCTGTAACTGCACCATTCTTAATCTTTGACTTAAACTTCTTCCGGACACCGGACAAACAATCCGCAACCTCATCACAGGCGTCATCCGTATGACGAATCACCAAAAGATACGTCTTTCTTGCAGACACAAGCAGATAACTCATTGCAAAAATAATACAAATAATAACCGTTCCCGCCAAAGCTACGGTGTACAATCTGGCTCCGGCAGTAATTCCGGCTGCTATTGCAAAAAAGAGAAAACCAACGTCTAAAGGCTCCTTTACCGCCGCACGGAAACGCACAATAGAAAGCGCACCCACCATACCCAAGGACAATACCAAATTCGAAGAAATACAAAGGATAATAAAGGTGGTAACCACGGTCAATAAGATTAACAACACGCCAAAATTCTCCGAAAAGGATACACCCTTATAAAAATACCGGTACACTAAATAAATCAAAACCGCACATACCAAAGAGACCAATATAGAAAAGCACACCGTCTTCATAGACAACGCCTCTATCATGCCCATCTGTTGCATATTTTCCTCTAACAAACTTTTAATTGAATTCATCTTCTGCCTCCTAAATAATCACCCTGTTTGATTTGCAGATTGTCTCTGCACATGGTATATTTTGACAACGCCAAACGCTGGCCGGGAACACTGCACACAAGCTGCCTGATATGCTCCGGCAAATATTGGTCGAATTTTACTTCTAAAATGGTCGCATCTTGCAACACATCAAACGTCATTCCCGGCTCCCATGCATCGCCTTCTACAGCCCTGGCCTGCAAACATGAATCGAATGTAACTCTCACATTCGCTATGGGATATACATAAGCCTTCCTCCAATAATCCACAATCACCACCGGCTGCAAAAGCTCCGCCATGGCCTTACTATAAAAGTGTGCTGCAAGAGGATGCTCATACGCAAGCAATCCTTCAAACTGCCCCTTTATCATCTCCTGCGCAACCTTCCGGCTAATTGTCATGGATTCTTTGTAAATCAGGTTTTCTTTCTTTTCCTTACGCTCCAGCTTTACATTCTCACCATTGAGATCATATATGCGAATACGGAATTTCTCTCTCTCAGAGATTCCCATCCGTTTTTCCTGATAGGCCTTATCATTCTCCGTATCAAAATAAATGCTTCTGATAAAATAACCGCCATCCATCCCATGCTCATCCGGTTCCAATACCGATGCAATTCTGTGCTCCAACAGACAAGCCTTTTGGGGTGACAATAAACTTTTAATCTCCTGGCGGTAGCGCTTCTCACCCATACAACTTCTCCTTTTAGATTTTTCACATTATATCATATTATGAACAATTATAAAACCCTCTTTCTTGGCAACTTTATTGCATGAACTATTTCAAATATGCTATAATATCTCAAAAACATGGAGCAATTAATGAAATCATATGAAAAAATTAAGTAAACCGCAAAAACGTCTGATGCTCATACTTATCCTTATGGGTATGGGTATTTTCATTATTACACTTCTCCCCACCAAGGAAGCAGTTACCATAAGCACCGAACCGGCTGCCACCGATTCGGTCATCCTCTCTCATGAAAGCGGATTTTATGCCGAGCCGCTGACCTTGGAAATCTCCGGGGATACCATCACTGAAATCTATTACACCTTAGACGGAAGCGATCCCTCCCGGGACAATCAAACAGCCCTTCCGTATACGGATGGCATATTGGTAAACAGCGGAGAAAAGGAGCTTCCCTGCACCGTAAGAATACTTGCTTATTTTGAGGATGGCACTACCTCCGGCATTATTAACCGCACCTTTATTACAGGAGAATCCGTACACACACGCTTCGATGTGCCTGTACTGACTTTAACAGCGCCTGAAGGCTTTTTCCTGGATGATAAGTCCGGTATTTTTTATGGCGAAAACAGATTCAAAATGTCTGACGCCAACCAGGAAGCCGAGGTATTCATGACCCTTTTGGACGAGACAGGCAATGTGCTTCTCTCCCAAAACTGCGGTCTGAAAATACACGGACATTTCTCCAGAAATAAAAACCAACCGTCCTTCCGGTTATTGGCCCGTTCTGAATATGATGAGCAAAATGATTTTGAATACGTATTATTTGATGACCAGTATTCTGCTGCAAACACATTGATTTCAGAGCATAAGCGCTTCATCGTCCGAAACAGCGGCAACGACAACGGACACGCATTTATCCGAAGCGAATTGGCTTCCAAACTGAGTCTTGATGCAGGATTTACGGATGCCCCCCACGCCACGCCGGTAGCCGTATATCTCAACGACACCTACTATGGATTCTACTGGTTGGTAAACCATTTTAACGAAACCTATTACCGTGAAACCTATGGAGACTATGATGGTACCATGTATACCTTAACAGGCGTCATCAACGAACTCTCTGTGGAGGAATCCGGAGACGATGAAACCACTGCGTCCCTGGTAGCAGACTATAACGAAAAAATAGCCCGCTTTTCTACCTGTGACCTGAATGAAGAGGACAACTGGGCTGCCTTAAATGAATTTATTGATGTGGAGAATTTCCTGCAATATGCGGCAATCCAGAACTATGTATGCAATATGGATGCTTTACACAACAATTTCAAGGTGTACCGCTATGTTGCCGCTCCAGGAGAAGAATACCGACCGAACAGCGTATTTGACGGCAAGTACCGTTTCTTGCTTTATGACTTGGACTTTGGTTTTGGATATGTACAACAGGGTGTGGTAATGTCCTCCGTTGACAATTTGACCACGCATATCCTGCTGATTCAGGAAAGAGACAGCTATACCTTTTTCCAGAACCTCTTAAAACGCGCAGACTGTCAGGACTACTATGTACGATACATGTTATCCTTGCAGAACCGATATTTCGCACCGGAATATGCAAATGCTGTTCTGGATGAAATGCACGGAGCACGGGCGAATGAACTTCGGTATACCTACACCACCACCGACTTGTTACTGAACAACGACTGCGCCCCCAACGTTACCTGTGACGAAGACATCCAGGTTGCATTGGATGATGTGCGCAACTTTATCAACAACCGAAGCACTTATATCACAGAGGACATGGCTCAGTCCTTTGGCCCTTTCACCAGCTACGCAGTAATGCTGGACAATATAAATGAGGCCAACATTACCTTGGACTTTGCCCAATTAAACGACAGTTATTTTTGCGGAATGTACTATCAGGAGATTCCTCTCCAAGTACAGGCCAATCCGAAGCCCGGCTATCGCTTTGACCACTGGCTGATTAACGGCGAACCTTACGAAGAAGCAGCCTTTGAAATTACACCTGAGATGATTCTGGAAGGCATGGTATATTTAGAATGTATCTGCTCTCCCGATCCTGATGCAGAGCTTACGATTACTGCCGTAAAGCCCAATACCGGTGATGACTACATTGAACTTACCAATTTAGGCAGCACGCCCCGTTATCTGAACAACTATTATTTGACAGACGCAGAGAACGGAACGGGCTCTTCCCTGCCCGCCATAGCGCTTGCAGGAGGCGAAACCATTACCATTTATTGCAACAACTACTCCGGACTGGATGCATTGGGCCAACCCTATGTGGATTTTAATTTAAAAGCAGGAGAAACCCTCTCCCTATACAAAAATAACCAATCACCTATCCAGACAGTTGCCATCCCTTCCTTGGGTACTGAAAACGGCATCTACAAAATGGACATGGCAACCGGCGAATTCAGAGAAGTATCCATGGACTAAAAATATGCATATTTCCTCTATCAATTTCAAATACTGTAACTGCTACAACAAATTGATTTTGATATGGAGAAAAAAAATGGATACCGATAAGAAAGAATTAGGAGCGCAGCTTGCTTACGCTGCCCTTGACGACGTCCCCACTCCCAAGGCAGACGCCAAAGAAATTATAGGTCTGGTAAAAAACAGCGGCCGTATTACCGGCTATCAGCTCTCTGACGGCTCCACCGTTTCCAAGGAAGAAGGCGTGGCCATGGCCAAGGCCGGTGACATCCAGGGCGTGGGCATTGCCCACAGAAAAGACTCTGAATATCTGAAGGCTCTGCCCGACGGAACGGAGAACAATAATCTGGGGAATTTACCTTCGGTGAGTGGGTAATTCCCTATTCAAAAAGGGATACTCATTTCGAGTATCCCCACAAATCTTTTAGCAAATCAGGTAAACTTTTCAAATTCTTTGCAACAATCCTAAATTTCGCAGTCTTACTTCCCACATATCCCTGGCTGTCGGCAGTGACAACTGCTGTTGCAGTTCCCTTGTTCACATTGTTCACATAAGAAACCTCATAATTTGCAGGATCGACCTCTACCCACTGGAGCTTGCCGTTTACCTTTACCTTGACCTCAACCTTTACCTGAGGCTCAAGCTCTTTACCGGTGTACACAGCCCGGGTAAGCTTCTTTCCCGCTGTATCCACAAAGGTTACTCTTGCCTTGGACAGGTCAACGTCTTCGGTTGCCTTCCTCACTACCTGATACCGGGCGGTAGCATACTCACCATTTACAGGTGCATAGTTGCCCTTACCCACGATCTTCACATATACAGTTGCGGAAGTCTCATTCTCGCCCAGCTCAATCTTATTCTTACCGGTCATCTCCTTGGTCATCTCTGCATCGGTGTAATAGGTTACCTTGTAGTTGGAGGACTTCAGGGTTACACCGTCAATGGTTACGAAAGGCGCAGATTTGTAGACATTTTTCTTGGTATATACCTTATCCGCTACAACAATCTTCAACCCTTCTGTATTGTTGGACAAAGGTGCAGGATTAATCCGGAAGGTGCCCTTCAACGCCTTGCTACCCTTGTAATTGCCCAGGAATGTAATGGTAAACTTGGCCATCGACTTATCAGTACTTACCTTCTTGTTGTTGGAGTAGGTTACCTTGTAATCCTTCCCCTGAACAAGCTCGGTATCACCGTACTTCACTACGATATCTCCATCAATTTTCACACCATTTTTTTCATAGGTATATCCATTTTTGTCAATTACATCCGCGTCAAAGCTCACCTCCCCGGACGTTGCCTTGATGGGGTTAATCTTGTAGCTCTTGGTCACAGTACCGGTATACTCTCCAATACCAATGACTGTGAACCTCACAGTTCCTGCATTTACAGTGCTGTAGGTCCCAAAATCGATAATGTAATCCTTCTCCTGCTCAAGTAGCTTGGTTTTATCCTTCGCATCTTTTACCGTAATGGTGGGAATCTGCTCCTGTCCGTTATAGGTCAGAGGCGTCTTAGTATCCACAGCTACCGTAAATTTCTTCAGTTCCTTCTTCTCTACCACCTTAACAGGAATCTCTCGTTGGCCGGTAAAGTTCCCCCTACCCTCGATAATCAACAAACCATTCGCAGAATACTTCTGATTACCAAAAGGCTTGCTATAATCCTTTTGTGTCAATTTCTTGCCGTTATAGACCAATACAGGTGTGGGAGCCGTATTCTTGGCGATTACAATATCCCCCGCAATCACATCTTCCTCTCCGATATGTTTACGCTTAATTTCAAAAGTAGTCGTGGCACTTCCTGTTAAGTTCCCCCTACCGGTAACCGTAATCTTTGCAGGCTTCTTCTCAGTGGAAGCATTGGTATTATTGGAATATTTGACAGTGTAGTGAACACCTGCAGTCAACTCCTTACCGTTGTTGTACACGATGATAGCAGGCTTGATAGCACTACCGGTGTATATATAATCCGCATTGGGTTTGGCAAGCTCTACAAATAGTCCATTGGGTTTTCCCTCAGCACCACCACCCCCCGGATTCCCACCAGACACATCGCCATCCGACACATCGCCATCCGACACATCTCCGTCGGTCACATCGCCATCTGATACGTCGCCATACGTCACATCTCCATCCGTCACATCTCCATCCGATACATCCGGTTCCTCTCCGCCCCCATCCTGACCGGGCGCCTTATCAGTGAGCTGAAGCAATCCATGCATATTGATGCTTCCATCCTCATTTCTGGTGGGCAAAACGCTTGTATCCAAAGACACAAACCAGTCCGCAGACACTGCTTCTCCCAATGTATTTACAGACTGCCTTGTAGTTTTATCCCAATAATAATTGGTCTCGTTATATACCTTAGAATTGTCTTGACTACCCAGAAGCTTAATATTTTCACCGGTTGAAAGCCCCTCTGTTCTAAAGGAAATCACACCGGAAATATCATAGTCGGTTTCCGTAGCCAGCGATCCCGGATAAAGAGCTACATTCGCCTTACCGTTGTTAAAGGAAATACTGTCTCTCACAATCACATCCGGGCAGGAATTGGAATCAATACCCTTGGCCTTATTGTCAAAGGCGATACAATTCTCTAAAACATGCTTGCCTGACAGACCATCTCCGCCCAGCTTAAAGCCATTACCGTTGCCCGCATCCGTGCCGTCTTCCAGATAGCCATTTCCATAAGCTACACTGTTTTTGATGGTAACCGCACCGATATTGCCGTACTGAACCTTCGCGAACAAATCCCATCCGTCATCTGCATTGTGATGTGCGATACAACCGTCAAACACATTCCCCACACCGCAGGTCAGTTTTGAACCAAAGCCATCTGCATCCTCATAGCCTTCATCCGCATTTCCGTAGGAGGTACAGTTTAATACATAGTTGTATGTGGGCCAGTCTTCCACTGTATCATAGCTGGAAGCTCTGGAAATACTAAGGCCTGTATTCAAATTGTAATAGGTATCGATCTGCTCTGCTATATTA